>NZ_PYHU01000027.1:0-52449 GCF_003989595.1 Alteromonas sp. KS69
GGGAAAATCCCTAGAACCCCTAAAACGAACGCCAGATGAGACCAAGTTACCTTACTACCTGAACAGTTTTAGTAAAGGTTTACCTCATAACGAGTGGGGAGTAGTGGATGAAAAGGCTTACGAGATACTATTAACGGCACTCAAAGAAGGTAACAGTACTGCTTTTGAAAATGTGCCTATGGGCGTGAAAAACGGGTTTGGGCTTCGTAATCCACTCGCGGCCTACGCAAGTGTTCACGAAGGGGACGCCCCAGACACTTTCACAATACCGTCAGCTCCCGAGTTTGATAGCGCATGGCAAGCCTCAGAAGCCGTTGAGGTTATGTGGAAGGCGTTACTTCGAGATGTACCTTTTGCTGACTACGCAAGTAATTCACTAGTTAAAGATGCCACAAAAGACTTACAGCAGCTGTCTGAGTTTCGCGGCCCCACATCAAACAACTCGCATATAAAGGGCAAGATAAGCTCGCAAACATTGTTTAGGGGTGTAGGCCCTGGCGAAACTGTTGGGCCTTATATTTCACAATTTTTATTGAAGCCTATTCCTTACGGCGCTACTACTATTCCTCAACGCTATAAGGTGCCCAAGCTTGGTAACGATCATCTCACAAATTACAACGAGTGGCTTCGTATACAAAACGGCGGTAAGCCCTCTGGTATCACTACAGCATTATATGAAGCCGAAAGTCTCTATTTATATAGCGGTAGAGCGTTGGGCGAATACGTATTGCACGATTTTGTGAACATGGCCTACCTCAACGCAGCCCTTATTATTGGTTCGTTTGGTGATGAAGCATTTGCTAAATCAGATCCTTATAGTAAAACCAAGTCTCAAGCTCGTGCGCCGCTATTTGGTGTTAATCATGCCATTGATCTTTTATCTCGTGTATCAATGCCGTCACAGCAAGTAGCGTGGTACCAAAAGTGGCTAGTACACAGGCGTGCACGACCTGAAGTATATTTCGGGCGTGTTCACAACCATTTAGCAGACAATGGCATTGCATACCCGATACATGAAGAAATGCTGAACTCCAAAGCGCTTGATAAAGCTCTGAAAGAAAATGGCACCTATTTATTGCCGCAAGCCTCGCCCAAGGGCGCGCCGCTTCACCCTACTTACCCAGCTGCCCACGCCGTTATGGCTGGCGCCGCTGTCACAATGCTGAAAGCGTTCTTTAATGGTGATTTTGTTATTCCCGACCCAGTAATGACAAGTGCTGATGGAAAGCGATTATTGCCTTATAAGGGTGAATCACTCACCATAGAGGGTGAGCTTAATAAACTCGCCAGTAATATTTCATTGGGCCGTAATTTCGCTGGTGTGCATTATCGCTCTGATGGAGACTATGGCTTAGTGCTAGGTGAGGAGTATGCCATCAGTGCACTAAGAGAAATAGCACACCAATATAGAGAAGAGTTTGGAGGTTTCACCTTTAGGCGGTTTAATGGAACTACCGTGGAAATAAGTCAATGAGGCGAGCCGCAGCGGTAATCAACTGGTTTAATTTTCATACATATAGCCGAATGTGACGACCAACCGATGAAAGACAAAATACTCTCTATTACTTTAATTTGTATTATTGTGCTTAAAATTGCAGATTTAAATGCAGATGTTGCCGACGAAGCTAGCCTCACCCACCTGATTCAAGAATCCATTTTGATTTTGATTTCATCCGGGCTGTTCATTTTTCTTATTTTTGATATTCGCCAACGATCAAACAACGCAAAAGAATTAAAAGCAGAGCTTGCCGCTTCGTCAGAAAGAGAGCAGAAAGTAACCGCGGAACTGCATCAATCGAAACAGCAGTTTTCAAAAGCGATTGAAGCACAGTTTAATGTTTGGGGCTTAACGCCGAGTGAGAAAGAAGTGGCAATGTTTTTATTGCGAGGCTTAACGCTATCAGAAATTGCAGAAATGCGGAGTACTTCAGAAAAGACTATACGCCACCATGCTTCTGCAATTTATCGCAAAGCAGATTGCAAAGGCAGGCATGAGCTAGCGGCTCTTTTTTTCGAAAACTTGATTTAAATCATAATTTTATATCGTTTATAGGCGGTTTGCCCTAGGTTATTAGGTGCTATGCCCAATATCTTTTCTACCTTGTTTACCGTATTGTCATTGTAGTTTGTGAATATGAATGCACCCGAAATATATTTTGTGTATTTCTACAACGAGAACTTATGACTCACTACCCAACATACCTCATTTTTTCAGTTCTACTGTTAGCAAGTAGCCAAGGTATCGCGAAAACGTTACCCGATATCTACGACGGTGCACGCACGCGACTTATCCAACTCTATCAAAACAACCCTGCTCATATAGAGCGTGAAGCAAAAGCGGTAAATCACTGGCTGCAAGGGCCGGCTTCGCTACAAATTATTGCGCTACCAAGTAACACCAGCAATGGCGAAGACGAGTATGAAGTTGGTGTATTTTTACCCTTTAGGCCTCCGAAAGGCCGGGAACTTGACGAGCAGCAATCTAAATTAACTCAGCGGTTTATTAAGGCACGGGAAAAACGATTTTCATTGTTAGCAAGCGGCCTACTGAGAGAGTCGCTATGGCGGCGAGTTATGGCCCAAACTGAACTTGAGGGGTTACAGGAAAAGCAGAAGTGGATTGATTCGCTAGACGTCACCATACAAAAGCAGTCTCAAAGTGGTGAACTCGACCGCGCTACACTACTGCGCTGGGAGCAAGAGAAGTTGTCTCATCAACTCACACTATCTCAAGCGAAGATTGCTCTAAACAATGCAAAACAACGCTACAGAGAAATTGCGGGAACTCAGGACCTACCTGATTCGCCACAAGAAACGGTGATACCGAACATTGATAACGCAATTCAAACACACCCAGAGCTCACGTTACTTTTATTAAGTCAGCAACAGTTAAATTTGAACTATGACTTTGCCGACCAGTCGCTTGCACCATGGACGTTGGGCATTATTGCCCGACAGCTTAAAGGGCCCGCTGGCAACAATAATTTACTTGGCGTAAGTGTGAATATTCCGCTAACTGGAAGTGATACTACCTCGGTTAACGATTACGCCCTTTGGCGAGACGCTAGCAATGCATTAAATGGTTCACTGGCTACAACGTATGCACGCATACAGCAGCAACTCAGCGAAACCACAGCCACCTATGAATATACAAAGGAGGCTGAAAAAGTGCTGTCGAAACAAGTGACACTCGGTGAAGAGATTGCAGCCTTATATTTAAAGCAGGCTGATAGCTTGCCCAAAGTAGTTTGGCTAGAACAGTTGCTTTCACAGCAGGATACTATTTTAGCATTAGAAAAAATGAAAGTACGTCGCGCAGAAGCTGCGTCTAAACTTAATCAGATTGCAGGAGTTGCACTGTGAACTACGCCATTTTTCGTCATGTACTGGTTTTATTTTCAATGGTGTTAGCTTGTGATGTGCATGCAAGCAACTCAGTATCACTGGGTGAGCTTGGTAAGTTATCGCTTACTTACACTCCAATCAATGCAGTGAGTACGATGGAAAAGCCAGCTTCCACTGGCATAGTAAAAGTACTGCCCGGTTCACCTCTTCAAATAATATCGCCCATGGACCCACAAAAAATAGAGTATTTAGTGGCACATGGCGAAAACGTAAAACAAAACCAACGCATTGCAATGTTAAGCGGCAGCGAAGTCCATCATTTTCGCGACAATCTAGCGGCTAAAACAGCACTGCTCGAAATGACAAAATCGCGTTTTGATAAAAACCGCGAGCTTGCGTCAGTGAATGCAATTTCACAAGACAAGTGGCTTAACATTGCGCAGCAATATTATGACGCTCAACTTACATGGGGGCACCTGAATCATTTCGCGGAAATGTTTGAGCCTCATTCAGACGAGGATATGGGTTATCTATTGGCGCCATCAAAAGGTATATTTATGCTTCCTGAACAACCATCTACTGATATAAAAACCCAGGCTACAGAAACCCAGTTAGGTGCCATTGTCAACCCAAACTCTATTCGTCTTACCACGCTTGTGAAGGAGTCTGAAAAAGAATTTGTAGAGGCCATTCACACTGACTCATGCAGTGTTGAAATTGAAAAGATAGAAAAAATTAGCCACCGCTTTTTTGTGCGTGTATGGTCGGCGCCACTGCCTGAAGGCTGTGCATTGCAACTTGGCGCACAAGTTAATGTGCGGGTACAGCTGTCGGTATCTGCTCATTCTGTTCCAGCGGCCAGCGTCTTTTATTTACATGGTCAAGCATCGATATTTGTTCGCCACGATGACACGCTCAAAGCGGTGCCCATCACTCTTATCGGAAACACAGATAACGATAGCGCGGTTTTCACGGCACCGGATTTGACAAATAACGATGAAGTACTTACGTCCTCAATAAGCGCGGTTCAGGGAATTTTACTGGGCCTTGGGGGTATTGAATGATAGGCCGCATTGTTCAGTTTGCCCTTGTTCAACGACTTTTCATCTTATGTATTTTTTTAGCGTTGATATTTTTTGGCTATCGCGCTTGGCAAACGCTGCCGGTAGATGCCTTTCCAGATATATCGCCGACCCAAGTAAAGGTGATCATGAAAGCCGACGGCATGACCGCCGAGGAAATGGAAGCGCAAATTACTCAACCTATTGAAGTTGAGTTGTTAGGTATACCTCATCAAACCATTCTGCGCTCGACAACAAAATACGCCATTACTTCTATCACTTTAGATTTTGAAGAAGGTACGGATATTTATTGGGCTAGACAGCAAGTGAACGCCAGGCTAGCCGCCGTTAGCTCAATATTGCCCAGCATTGCTGAAGGCGGCATTGCGCCAATGAGCACGCCGCTATCTGAAATGTTTATGTTTACCATTGAAAACCCTTCATTATCTCTACAAGAACGCAAATCGATCCTCGACTGGGAGATAAGACCAGCACTTCGCACCGTTGCGGGTGTGGCCGATGTAAACGTATTGGGTGGTTACACCAAAACATTTCAGTTTGCCCCCGACATTGCCAAATTAAACGCTTTTGAATTTAACATTGACCAACTGTCGGGTGCACTTCAGCAAGCCAATGTCAATGGCAGTGTAGGACGAATAAAGGCAGGTGTAGATTCACTGGTAATACGCACCGAAGGCCGTGCTACGTCTATCGACACACTGGGTAACATTATTGTAGGCAACTATCAAAATGAACCTATAGCCCTTAAGCAATTGGGTGCCATTTCACTTGGCAGTTTAACCCGTTACGGTGGTGTAACACGCGATGGAAAAGAAACCACGCAGGCCCTCATTGTTGCCTTAAAAGACAGCAATACCGCAGAGGTTGTCAGCGATGTTATGACAAAGTTAGAGGCCATTGAACAAACCTTACCCGCGGGCACAACCCTTGACGTTTTTTACAATCGCAAAACCCTGATTGATACCGCGGTAGGCACCATTACTAGTGCGCTTGGGCAGGCGGTAATTATCGTTGTATTAGTGTTAGGACTATTTTTAGGTAACGTACGCGCTTCATTTGTTGTGGCGCTCGTTATACCTGTAGTGGTGCTACTTACGTTTTTGGCCATGAAAGTAACTGGTTTAACCGCAAACTTAATGAGTTTAGGTGGGCTGGTTATTGCAATAGGCATGTTGGTCGACGGCGCCGTAGTGGTAGTAGAAAACACCGTATCTCAACTTGGTAAGGCACAACATTTACCCCGGTTACATCTTATTTATAGAGCAACACGGGCAGTTGCCGTGCCGGTGATAGCGGGCACGGCAATAGTTATTGTTGTATTTGTGCCTTTGCTCACCCTTACCGGCTTAGAGGGAAAGCTCTTCTCTCCAGTGGCAATGACCATTGTGTATGCCATGGTGGCATCGGTAATAACCGCGTTAACGTTTATTCCTGTTGTTGCGTCTTTTGTGCTTACCAACAAAGACGGCACTACCCCAGGTTACTTAACTAAACTTCAAGCACTTTATCGCCATTCACTGAGTATACTGTTAACCCACAGTAAATTACTGGTAGCCGCTGTGCTATGCCTTTTGCTATTCAGTGGCGTATTATTCGGCCATTTAGGTAAAACCTTTATGCCTGTTATGGACGAAGGCGACATTATTGTGCAATTAGAAAAATCGCCCACTATTTCATTGGCCTCTTCGCTAGCATTAGATAAGCAGGTAGAGCTTGCTTTGCTGTCTGAATTTCCTGAGATAAAGCATATTGTTGCTAGAACAGGATCTGACGAATTAGGGTTAGATCCAATGGGGCTTAATGAAACCGATATATTTTTGCAGCTATCACCGCCCGACACATGGCGTTTTAAAAATAAGGGCGAACTGGAAACAGCTATTCGCGATGCTCTTGCGCACTTTCCAGGTATGAATATTGGGTTTACCCAGCCTATACAAATGCGCGTGTCAGAAATGCTTACCGGGACAACAGGTACTCTGGCAATTAAAATTTTCGGTAGCGACTTTACGCAGTTATCAGCCATAGCCAACGACATTGCTGACGTAGTTCGCAACCAAGACGGCGCAGTAGATGTAAACGCCACGCTAATTGAAGGCGGTGACTTTCTTAGCGTAGTTCCTAAACCGGGAATTGCACTAGACTATGGCATGAGCACATCCTCACTGTCGCAATACTTGAAAATGCAAGTTTCGGGGCTTCACGTGGGAGACGTCATTAAAGGGCGCGTGAGAACACCCATATATTTTGGCGATCTTAACCGTGGCGAAGCTTTATTTACTTCGCCAGTACAATTAAAAGACCTGATGATCTTAATGCCAAACAATGAGATGCTGCCTCTATCCACCCTTGCAGATATCAAGCGTACCCAAGGCCCGGCCATTATAGAGCGCGAAAAAGCACTTCGCTTTTCGGTAGTGACATCGAATGTTGAAGGCCGCGACTTGGTAGGGTTTGTTGACTCAGTGCGCAATGCGGTAGCTAGCACCATCAATTTGCCCGCAGGTTACTCAGTAGAATATGGTGGCGAATTTGAAAATCAAATACGGGCCAGTAAAAACCTGATGACTGTTATTCCCATCGTAATAGTCATCATTATCCTTATTCTATTTACCATATTTGGAAGGTGGTCACTAGCGTTGCTTATTCTGGGTAACGTGCCGTTTGCTTTGATGGGCGGTGTATTTGGATTGTTTGTGACCGGTGAATACCTTTCGGTACCCGCCTCAGTTGGGTTTATTGCACTTTTAGGTGTAGCCGTACTCAATGGCGTAGTTATGATTTCTTATTATGAGGATCTTAAAGGTAAAGCCATGCCGCTTTATGAATTAGTAAAAAGTGGCGCGGTAGCGAGATTGCGGCCTATTTTGATGACGGCAACAACGGCGATGTTTGGCCTGCTTCCACTTGCATTCGCCAGTGGCCCGGGCGCTGAAATACAAAGACCTTTGGCTATTGTAGTAATTGGCGGATTAATTACCTCTACGTTTATAACGCTGTATTTATTGCCCATTGGCTACTATTACTGGGAGCGAAGGAAACATGCCTGAAATGGTTAACCTTACTGTTTATGTTGAACAAAAGCGCAAAGAGGATGTAATAGATTGCCTATTACCACTTACCTGTATTTCCGGCTTTTCGATATCGCCATGCTTTGGTTACAGTCGTGACAATGCAAAATTGGACCTTGCTGAACAAGTAGCTGGCGGGCGGCAGCTTTGGAAGCTTGATATTCTGCATAGCGGTAAAGACACCAATGCTATTATTAGCGCACTGCAAAGTGTTAACACACATAACCCTATGCGTTATGTGTTATCGCCTGTTCTTTCACATGGGCATATATAACCCTCTTTTAACCCGCATAAAAACTGATACCGCAATTGCCAGACGCTGGGAATGTAAGGGGCTATCGATTTTTGCTGAACACCTAAGCTCAATAGCTTCTGATTAACTTATAGTTGAGTAATCAAATTTATGATGGGAATTCCTCAAAAATAGCCACAAATAAAAGGCGTTTCACTTTATAGTTAATAAGGTATTTAGGTGCAGATTGGCGCTGACGCATGATGTTTATTAGGTGAATACAAGTCGTGGGTTGTGCCATCAATCGCTGTGAATAGCTCGCGATAAAGGAACAATATGAAGGAATTGCCGGCAACGTATTGGTTAACCGAACTGCTAGATGTAAAAGCATTAGATGTTAGTGCATCGGAAAATGATGAGTTTTTAGGGCATAGGTTGCCATCATCTACCGGTCGCGTTTTTGGCGGCCAAGTATTAGCGCAGGCACTGATGGCTGCATCGAAAACCGTGTCCGTCGACAAGCTTGTGCACTCTTGCCATAACTACTTTATCCGTCCGGGTGACTGCGATCACGATATAACGTACAAAGTACATCGCGACCTAGACGGCCGCAATTTCAGCAACCGCAGAGTAGTTGCCCTGCAAAACAACAAGCCAATTTTCAATTTAATCGCCTCGTTTCAAGGCAAAAGCGACGGATATCAGCATCAAATTGAAATGCCAGATGATGTTCCTCCACCCGATAGTCTGCTTAACGAAAATGCATTGGCAGATAAGCACAAAGGCTCGTTACCCGAGCACGTTTATTCTATGCTTAGCCGGTATCGCTCTATTGAGGTGAGGCCCATTAACGAAGAAGCCCACTTTTTACGAAGCGATAAAAAACTGAGTCAGGCCACCTGGTTTAAAGCAAAAGAAACGCTGCCAAATACCGCCGCGCTGCATAGGGCAATATTGGCTTACGCTACCGACTTAACATTACTAAGTACAAGTGGCCGTCCACACGGCATGTTGTGGATGGATGAAAATGTAGCCACTGCCAGCATAGACCATACCGTATGGTTCCACGCTAATGACATTAAAACCGACCAGTGGTTATTGTATTTGATGGATACGCCTTGGTCGGGCAATGGTCGTGGTCTTAACCGAGGAAGCATTTTCACACAATCGGGTGAGTTGGTCGCATCGGTAGCGCAAGAAGGCTTGATTCGTATCAAGTAATATTTTTACTTGCCTTCTCGCGTGTAAACCACCTGCCCATTTACAATAGTCATCACTACATCCGCTGAGAGAATATCAGCCTCATCTACCGTCATAATGTCGCGGTTAAACACGGTAAAGTCGGCATACTTGCCCACTTCTACCGAGCCGCGCAGATGCTCTTGAAACGCGCCGTAAGCAGGCCAAATGGTAAGCATTTTAAGCGCAGTTTCTCGTGAAACTGCTAACTCGGGGTGCCAGCCTTCACCTGATGTTCCGTCGAGTCTTTTACGGGCAACTGCTGCGTAAAACTCTATACGTGGGTCGCCTACTTCTACCGGCGCATCTGAACCCGCAATAATTTTTAGCCCTTTATCTACTAAGCTCTTCCAAGGATAGGCATAAGCTAACCGCTCGTCTCCCAAGCGCTCTCTAGCAAAGTTTAAGTCGCCTATGCCGTGGCTAGGTTGCATTGAAGGCAATACGTTTAGCTCAACGAATCGCTGCTGATCGTCAGGTGTAATAACCTGAGCATGTTCCATACGCCACCGCAAATCTTGGTTTTCCCACTGCAACTTTGGTACAGAGGAGTATGCGTTTTCATACCAGTTAAGCAGTGAACGAACCGCCCTATCTCCAATAACGTGGGTTTGAATTTGAACCCCCTCTTCCAACGCCTCTTCCAAAATAGGCACCAATGCTTGTTGGGTTATTCTATTCATAAAGCCGTTGTGCGCAGCGTCGGAATAGTTCTCGATTAACGCTGCGCCACGCGACCCTAGTGTACCGTCTATAAACACTTTAATTCCGCGTACATCCAACATGTCGTCATCTGTTTTTTCACGCCCGCGCTTAAAGCGCTGCTGCGCTTCCTGAACCGGAATAGCCGCATAAATTCGATGCAGCATTTCGCCTTCTTCATGCAATTGCTGCATTAAATCTACAAGTCTGTACGACATACCGGCATCGTGCGTTTGTGTCCAGCCCATCGACACATTAACCTGCATGCCTTTGAGTAAATTGTCTTTCAGATACTCATCGGTTTCTTGAGGAATAATGTTGCGAAACACATTCATAGCGTTGGCGAGCACGTAGCCCGTTAGCTCACCCGTTGCATCTCGCTCAAATTTACCGCCTTCAGGATCGGGGGTATTTCGGTTTACGCCTGCTAGCTGCAGTGCTTTGCTGTTTACTAGTGCCGATACACCATCGGCACGGGGCATGAAAAGCGGCTTATTTTTCGTAAAAGCATCTACATCTTGCTTGGTTAAAAAGCGTTGTCCATCAGTCCATTCCCGCTCTATCCAGCCGCGGCCTAATACCCAATTGTTTTCGGGTATGCTGCTTGCCCAATTTTCTATTTCTTGTACGGTTTGCTTTAACGTAGGTAGCCCGAAAAGACTTAAGGTTTTGGTACGTTTACCTACACCCTCTAGGTGTTGATGCCCATCAGTAAAGCCTGCAAAAACTGTATTGCCAGCCATATCAATAATCTTGGCTTTGCCGCACATATACTTTTTGGCTGCTTCGTTTGCGCCTACGAACACTATTTTACCGTCTAGGCTAGCCATCGCCTCAGCGGTCCACTGCTCATCGTTGGCGGTATATATGGTGGTGTTATGCAGTACTAAATCTGCTTTTTCGCATGCAGAACCAGAAGTACTGCTTGAGATACTGTTAGAATTATAAGCACCCTGAATTTTCGTGGTGGAAGTGTTTTCAGCGGCACTACACGTAATAAGGCTACTTATAGCTATACCGACTGCAGAAACGAGAATTCTACGAACACGAAAAGCCTGATGATTAAAATAATTTTTTGTATGCATGGTCTTTCCTTTGATGGTGCGCTGGGTGCTTCTTTTGGTGTTAATAGACCTATCGTCTCTTTCAATAACCTACACGCTAGTGAAGTAGGCGCGTCTTATTGTCAATAATCCGCACAAACTCTATGCAAATACTCATGTAATTTATAACAACACTGTTTTGGCATGGTGACAATAAGTTCTTTTATTTCGTATTTTTCTCTCTGTATAAGTTAGTGAGAGCCGGAAGAAAATCGTTGTACATTTGCACCACCTTAAATAAAACAATCTCGACTTTTGAATTACATTCTTTTTTTTGGCGCTGTGCTATGTTTTATAAAGTTTAAGTGGGGAGTATTTTTATGTACGGCATGGTAAACAAGTTTATTTCAACTACGGTAATAAACCGTTATGGCGAGCAGGCGTGGAACGAGATCAAACAGTCGCTCGACGACTATGAGTCCTCTTTTATTGAAATGCAGCCTTACAGCGATGACGTAACTTTTGGGCTTGTGGGAGCCTCCATAACTTACTTGGGTGTCGATTTAGCCACTTTTTTACGTCAAATGGGAGAAGACTGGGTAAAAGAAACCTCTCAAGGCAGTTACCATTCTATGTATTCTCTGGTATCGGGGGGAGCATTTGAATTCCTATCAAACCTGAACAATATGCACCAAGTCATTTCTGCACAACTTAAAGAACTGGTCCCACCTTCTTTTTTATGCGAAAAAAACGATGACGGAAGTATTACCATTCACTATTATTCTAGTAGAGAGGGCTTGGAGCCCTTTGTTGAAGGTTTGCTAATAGGCGTGTGTAATTACTTTGAAGAGCCTGCTGCAGTTACCCAGGTTAAAACAAAAGATGAAGACACTCCATTTAGTACGTTCCGCATTAATTTCGTGTAGGAAGAGTTTTGCAAATTCAAACATTCCAATTTGAGCTAGACCAACAGCTTAATATTAAGAGCTTCTCTCCGGCGTTTGCAAAAATATGCAGTCAACTTTGCGAGAACATGCCGCTGCTAGAAGCTTTTACACTGCTTACGCCCAAAATTCCCGTAAGCAAGCAATTCCTTACCATGTTTAACGGTCAATTAGTCACTATTTGCCCGTCCGGCAATACCGACTTTGTGTTTGGAGGAGCGCTTTACCAAATTCCTACCGGGTATTACTTTATAGGCTACCCACAGCTTACTGAAATGGGTAAGCTGGCAGAAATGGGATTGTCGCTCACTGATTTTGTTAATCACGATCCCATTAATTTCTACATCGGTACACTTCAGCTAAAAGAAAGCATGTACGAGGATGTCAGGAAACTAAATAAAGACCTTAAGGCCAGTGCAGAGCACCTTGAATCTTTAGTAGACCAACGCACTAAAGAGTTGCTTCAATCGGAAAAAATGGCCTCTATTGGTACCCTTGCTGCTGGTGTAGCCCATGAAATTAATAACCCCATTGGTTTTTTACTCAGCAACTTGTCTAGCCTCGATGCCTACATGCAAAGCATCATTCCGCTAGTAACCGCATTGTCAAAACTATCACCTGAAGATAAAAATCAGATAGAAAATTTAACGCAATCCAGTATTAATTGGGATGATTTAGCGTTTATGTCAGAAGACATTCCGCCGCTTATTCATGAAAGTGTTGATGGTGCTAGGCGAGTAAGCAAAACCGTATCAGGGTTGCGCAGCTTTGCTCATCCTTCAGATTCAACACAAGATAGAATGTCTGTTCAATCTGCCATTAACTTAGCTATTTCTTTGGTTAATAACGAGTTGAAACATAATGCTGCCTTATATTATGAACCCGGTGACGATTGCTATGTAAATGGTAACTTAACAGAGCTAAGTCAGGTATTTGTAAATCTACTCGTCAACGCCGTGCAGGCCATTGAAGAAAACGGTGTGATTGATATTGATATAGAAGAAACGAATAACACTGTACAGGTAAGAGTTAGAGACAACGGCTGCGGAATTCCCGCTAAAAATATCGACAAACTGTTTCAACCGTTTTTCACAACAAAAGAAATTGGCGCAGGTACAGGGCTTGGTTTAGCCATAAGTCACGGCATTATTGAAAGCCATAACGGTGAAATAACCATTGACAGTGAGGTAGGTAAAGGCACTTGCTTTATCATCACGCTACCTGCTGCTGATACCCATGATTAGAGCCCGTTATTAACGCGTTTAATCACGGGCTCTACTGAATTTTTAAGGGGCTGCAGTTAAACTAAGCGCTGCTTTTTCCAGACATTGCTATATCTACCGCGCTTTTCCCCATGGTTTGATTGCCCACGTACCGTGGGTCGAACGCGGGGCGAGTAAAAATGCGGCGCACGAGTGGCTCGAAGTGAGACAGGGGCTTAGTAGGATAATCAGGGTCGAATGATGCCTGATCCCATTTCTCACAAAAATCTACGCACGACTGATACCAAGGGTGGTCTTTTAAATATTCACGCTCGTTAGGATCGCCGCCAAGATGGTGGGCGTAATAGAAATTTTGAAACAAGCCGTGCTGATTAATCACCCATGTCACTTCGGGGCGCACGTAGGGACGTAAAATAGCCGCTGCAAATTGTGCATGATTATGAGGTGCTAAATCGTCGCCCAAATCATGAACTAGCGCAGCCACTATCATTTCATCATCAGCACCATCTTCTTCAGCCCGAGTGGCCGATTGCAACGAATGCTCCAGACGCGACACCTGATAACCAGAGAGCGTATTTTCTAACTGCTGCAGGGCATTTAAGATCCTATCGGGCAGGCCTTTAGCAAAGTCATCTTCGTGCTTGTTCAGAAATAGATACTCTTCTTTGGTACCCTCTTTCATTTGTTTAAAAGATACGGTTTCCATATAACCTCCTATTACTGACCACTCATTTTTTGCTTCAACAATTTATAACGACCTTTTGGTGCATCGTAATCGATGTAAGCACCGTGCAAGTGTCTCAATCCTTTATTCGGATCGAAACCTGTTCTACCGTGTAACACGCGGGTATTGTGAAACATCTGCAGCTGACCTGGCTGTAAGCAGAACTTCCATTCAAACTCTGGCGAGCTTAATAGTTGCCCTAAACGTTTTCGCGCATTGTGAAAGGTAATAAGATCGTCATTGTTCAGCAAAGGCAAATTATCTAAACGCGGGCTATAGGCAATGCCGGTTACTTTTCCGGTAGCGTCCGACTCAATAATGGTGCGTCGCTCCACTAAATCGACTTCGCTATCGAAATGACGAAAGCGAACCGGCACTTCACTTAACATTTTGTAGCCCTCGGGCTGCTCTTTCTTTAGTTGCTCTAAAACAGACAAACTATCAACCAGCGTAGATAAGCCTTCGCCCGCTTGGTTTTGTAGGCAATGCAATAGCTGAATACCCGGCATTGGGTCGCGATAAGGGTTATCGGTGTGCGGCCCAAGTGGCACCGAGCGATAGGCTAAGTCGCTTGAATTAGGGCGTGAATATACTTCAAAAGATTTACCAAAATTGGTTTCTCTTACGTGGCCAAAAATCTCCGCAACCTCAATAGTGGCATCAAGATTTTGGGGTACGTTATCAACTATTATTACTCCGTAGGTAAGAAACTTTTCAATACCTGCAATAAGCCCTTTATCTGAATGCAGCGAATGATAATCCACATGAAAAACAGACTTATCGATATCACTTTTCCAAGGACGTGGGGCTGGAGCGCCATCAAGGTGGTCAAAATCGGCATTAAATTCGCTGAGATCATACTCACCGCTGTAACCGTCGCTAAAAGTTAAGCTAGCGCGTAGTTCACTTTTCTTTTCCACCCGCGTAAGCGCTAAATCTGTATCGAGTTGATGCGGATCGAACAGGCGATGCTTAGTTGTCTTATCCACGTTTTCAGTATCCTGACAACGCTCCCTTAGCCACAGCGCGGGTAATGAAATTTCTTTGCCATCGATGGAGGCCAGAACGCGAACTTGCTGCTCATCTATGTGGTAATTGAGTGTTTGCACCTGTTGCACTTTTGATTTTTCCTCTGTGAAATGTCAGGCTGCGAGTATCAAGCAATTCGCTTTAGCACAACAGTAGCTAAGGCTTATGGAAAACATGCAAATTCATTATGAAGCAGCGCAACGAGTCACCAACACTACACAGCCTTATTGCCTTTGACGCCACTGTTAAACATGGCTCTATGACACTTGCAGCCGAAGAACTAGGCATAAGCCAACCGCTTGTATCACAAAGAATTAGAGCGTTAGAAGAGGTATTGGGCGGTGTACTGATAAACCGGGAAAACAAGCCAACCACACCTACTATGGCAGGCACAAAGTACCATAATGAAATAGAACGCTCTCTGGCGACCATCTTGCGGGCAACAGATAGTGCAAAACATGATTTCAACGATTTCAGAACCAAGATATCTATAAGTGCTTATTTTGGATTCGCTTTTCATTGGTTAATGCCAAGATTGCAGCGTTTACAGCAAGCCTTTCCCGACTATTTATTTGAAATACAGCCGACAAATAGCTTATCTGATTTAATAGCTTCCCAAGCCGACATTGTTTTTCACTATTCAAGCTTAGCGGGTAAGTATGAATATGAGCATATGATGATTGAGGAAGAGGTGTTTCCGGTGTGCTCACCCGACCTTGCCAGAAAACTAGGTTTAGAGCCTGGCCAAGCGCTTAACAATTTAAGTGACTTTCCTTTGCTACATAAGGATGTTGATGATCCGCGCTGGCCAAACTGGAAAAGCTGGTCGAAGGGCGTGGGCATTAAACCTTCAAATAATCCTATTGGGTTTCGCTATAACAATTTTCCATTAATTGTTGAAGCCGCTGTAGCTGGGCAAGGATTATGTCTTGGCTGGAAAGGTTTAATTACCTCATTCATTGAAGAAGGAAAGCTTGTTCCACTCGGCCCAAGCTTAACATCGCCAGGCCGTGGCTATACCATTTGTTCTAACTACCATTCTACCTTCGCCATAGGCAACGTGATTAAGTGGCTGGTGAACGAAGTTTAGGTAGTGGCAGTTGAAAAGTGAAAACGATGATTTGTTTGAACTAAACAGAAGAAATGGCGCACCTGGCGCGATTCGAACGCGCGACCTTCGGCTTCGGAGAATATAGCCTCGACGTGGCATAGAAAGGTATAAATTGGTGTTGTGCTGTATCCCTCGTATTTACTACGTTTTATAAACTACCAAGTGGTTGAACGATTAGCAACTATTAATCTACATTTACTTTGGACACGGATTTGGCCACTGAATTGGCACAAAAAAAGTGGGTGGAATTCACCTGGTTTTCTAGTCTTGTGCTGATATTTTAGGTTAATTTAACCTGAGATATTGCCCAATATGACAAGACGTTGGGTGAAATTAACCTACTTTAAGCATCTTAAAATGTCAATGTGTACGTGTAAAACTAAATTGAATATTATAATTGTCGCAGCATCTAGAACCGCATTGATTTGATAACTCACACTAGAGGTTAGAATGTTTAGTCAACTTTTTAATTTGCACAACGAGGATGCGTGTAATTAAACTAGCTGGTTAGTTAAACGTTTTATTCGACAGGTTTCGGTAAATATTGATTGCGCAATCAGTTACCCTGAAATGACAGCACATCTTAGGTAGTGGCGCTGGAACATAATGCTCCCGCTGCCTGAACACGCTTTCCATCTAAACCAGTTCCCACTGCCTACTTCGCGTAGGAATATGCACATTGTTTTTTAAGAATCTGATTAAATATTGATTTAAGGTAAAGTCAAAGAATGCCTGATAGCTGACATAAGGCTCTGTTGATTTTCAGGGTTGTTTGTTGACCGGAAAGTGCTCAGTCTAGTTGCAATGACTTTCAAAACAAGCATAGGTATTAATCACGCGAACAAACATGAGATTCGTGTCGATTAAAAGCGCTAAAAGAGATCGGATGCAAATTATCATATCTTTTAAACTAAAATGATCATTTGATGAAAGTATCAGGGAAACTCGCAAAATAATTCATTATATCCTTGGATGATGCATCTATTGCGTTAGCTTTTGTTTAACTTGAAATTTCCCCATCCAACCATAACGCACTGAAATACAGGTACACAAATAACATTGTTCTTTACCCCAATGGTCTGGCACAACTCGTGCATAGCTTCTAGCTTAAAGTCATTACAGCGGCTCGCCTGATGCTAATGTTAAGTAAAATTCAAAGAAACTGTTTTAATCAAATTAAGGAATGTCCGTGCCAGCACCTATCAATGATTTCAAATTAGCTATAAAGGGAAAGCAAGCACAAATAGGATTATGGCTTGGACTAGCAAACGCCTACACTGCTGAACTGCTTGCAGGTGCAAATTTTGACTGGCTTCTTATTGATGCTGAGCATTCTCCCAATGATTTAAGAAGCATCCTTGAACAACTGCAAGCAGTCGCTCCATACCCTGTTACTCCAATTGTTAGACCTCCATGGCCTGATTCAGTCAGAATAAAACAAATACTTGATTTAGGCGTGCAAACCATACTAGCACCTATGGTTGACACAGTTTCACAAGCACAGCAAGTAGTAGCCGCCACACGATATCCGCCAGAGGGGATACGTGGGGTAGGGAGCCCTCTTGCTCGCGCTTCCCAATTTAACAGGACAAAGGACTATTTGGAGACGGCGAATCAGGAAATTTGTGTTCTACTTCAAATCGAAACAATGACGGGTGTTAATAATTTAGATGATATTTTACAAGTAGAAGGTGTAGACGGCATTTTTATTGGCCCAGCTGACTTAAGCGCATCTATGGGACACATAAAAAATCCTGGGCATCCAGAAGTACAGCAGGTAATCGAAAATTGTATTGCTCGTATTGTTGCTTCTGGCAAAGCCGCAGGAATACTTACCGGTGATAAAGAGTTGGCAAAACATTACATTAAATGCGGCGCAGTATTTGTAGGTGTGGGCACTGATACAGGCTTATTGCTAGAATCATCAGCAAGACTAGCCGAGGTTTTTAAACCGTCGTTAGTAAAACCAAAATCCGAAGGGCTATCAATTTACTGAAGAAAAATATAATCGGAATTCAAATGAAAGCAGCTGATTTAGTATGGATTGACTTAAGTACATGAACATTTTGATAATAGGTTGTGGGGCGATTGGTGGATATTATGCGAGCCGGTTAATCCAATGCTGTAAGTCAGTAACTGTCACCGCTAGGGGACACCATTTAAAGGCAATTCAAAAAAGTGGACTTAAAGTTACACATGAAGGAAAAAAGAGCATTAGCGCAGTAACTGCTCTAGCCCACGCAAGCTTAAAGACTCAGTATCGAAGTGATCAGTTTGATGTCGTCTTAATTTGTTTAAAAGTGAATCAACTCTCGTCTGTATTGATGGAGCTTAGGGAGTGGTTAGAGCCATCTACCTGTCCTATATTGTCATTGCAAAATGGGGTTGATAGCGAAGCATTTTTAGCTAACGCTTTCGGTGCTAAAAGAATTTGGGGTGGCATGGCCATAAAAATTGGTGGTGAAGTTGTTAAACCGGGTGAAGTAGTTTCTACTGGCATTGCAAAAATCACCTACGGCCCATGGCCAAAACTCGACAAGCATCAATTGATGCCAACTAAGCTGACTATTTTTGCTAAATATCTAGCACTCGCCAATATTCCTTTTGAACTCACATCCGACATACAATCGGAATTGTGGAAGAAACTTGTCATTAATAACGGCGTCAATCCGTTGTCGGCAATTACCGGTTTAGATACGTTTGAGCTGACTCACAATCCATATTATGCGACTGTTGTACTTAGCGCGATGCAAGAAACTGCAGTTGCTGCGCTTAATGATGGCGTAATAATTAGCCAGCAAGATATAGAAAATTTATTTGAGCTTATAAAAAATTTCGCGCCAATTAAAACCTCTATGCTGATAGACAAAGAACAAGGTCGGCCAATTGAATTGGATGCAATTGTTGGTAGCGTGCTTGAAAGGTCAAAAAAACAAGGTGTGCCGGCTCCTCAAAATCAACAGTTTTGGCAAAGCCTTACTGAATTTGCAAGGTAGAATATGTTAAAAATTGTCACACTAGGTCCCGCTGGAACATTTTCAGAACTGGCTACACATAAATTTATCAAACAGCGATCTGAGTCTTGTAATATTTGTTTTCTACCTTCAATTAAAAGTGTCTTGCATGAGATAGGTCACTCAAGTGATATTGGCATTTTACCTATCGAGAACTTTTCTGAGGGTTTTATCGCGGTTGTTTTAGACGAGTTGGCAGCCTTAGACTTGTGTATAATTGACGAAATTCTTTTACCCATAAAGTTTTCATTTGTTGCAAATTCGGCGAATATTAACGAAATAGAGCAGCTATTTGTGCAGTTTGTTGCAAAAGGTCAATGTGTCGACTTTATTAGTGGTCTTGATAATGTCAATATCCAACTAACTGAAAGTAACATTGAGTCTTTACAAGAATGTTTAGCTGGTAATGCTAAAGTGGGTGCAATAGTGCCTTCAGGCTCATTTAATTCTGAACAGTTTGCACTGACTATTGACTGTGTAAATGACTACGAGAATAACCAAACGCGGTTCTTGGTTTTAAGTCGCAATAATATTCATCCCATCTCAAACGATGCCAACAAAACGAGTATCATTGTACTAGACGATGACGATCACCCAGGTTTGTTAGGTGAAGTTCTTCAATCTTTTTCTGCACGGAAAATAAACCTAAGCTCTATTATATCTCGGCCCACACGGAAATCATTCGGGAAATACCATTTCTTTATTGAACTAGAGGGTAGTCAAAACGATCCTTTGGTGGCTTTAGCTTTGCAAGAGATAAGTCAACGAAATAAAGTTAAGGTGCTTGGTGCATATAAAAAGGCAACACTTCAAAGTTGATTGTTATGCCACGAAAAATTGCTAACTTTCTGTATTATTATTTTTTTCGGATACAACCAAAATGAGAAGGTTTTTGTCATAAATGGCATCAAAAAATAGGTCATAGCAACGATAACAACCGCCGTAACAGCGAAGGTTCTAATAAGTAAAGGTAGGTCTGCAAGTAAAGGTCCAAATAGCCAAAAAATAAGCGTGACTGCAGGATAAAGTGCCAACCAACTAACTACCGTCATTTTAAATCGAGCATGGAGCGACTTTTTTAAAAAGAAAAAAAGAATGGAAAGTGTGTTGGCCGTCCTAGTTATAAGAAAAAAGGAAAGTGTATTGATTCGTTTTATGTCGGAGGTGATCAAGTTAAGGTCGAAGCAACCAGGAATGCCGGTTATCCATTGACCATCGTGAAAAAGGAAATACCATGATGCCAGAGGTGATTTTGCAGTCAGTGCTGACTTGTCCTGAATGCGGCCATAAAAAAACAGAATCCATGCCCACCGACGCGTGCTAGTGGTATTACGAGTGCGAACAGTGTCATACCTTGTTGAAACCCAAAGCGGGTGACTGTTGTGTGTATTGTTCTTATGGCTCCGTACCATGTCCGCCGATTCAACTTACAACCGAAAGTAAAGGCAAAGGTGGCTGCTGTGGTACTTAAACTTTATACGCATCTTGCCAGTTCACGATTACTATCTTGCACACGCCATCATCACCCCGCTACCCCTGATACATCAAACTGCTTTTTCTGGAACCAGAAGCGGCGTTACAGCCAGATTCTGGAACCGGCCAAGCTATGGGTGCAAAGCCCGATAGTCAAAGCGGGTGTCGAGACCTACCTTGATCACCTGAAAATAAGGTGAAATATGGGTCAAACTACAAAAGCGGTAAAAAACGCCCACTTAGGCCACTTATCCCTTTGATATTATGATACTTTATAGGCTTCAATTCTTCGAAAAAATGACCTTTCTGATCACCGATTGACCGTCAGCGCCAGTATAGGATCCAGATTAAACCAGCTGCTTGAGGCAGTCGACATCAGAGAGTGTTAATCAATAATGATCCCAATAGGGTGGATCTCCAAAATAAGAACTAATAAAGTCGATAAAGGCACGAAGCTTTGGAGCAAGAAGTTTTCGATGCGGATAGACTGCGTATAACCCCATAGTCTCAAGTTCAAAATTATTGAGCATGGTTTTGAGCTTTCCCTGTTTTAGCGCTTCTCCGACGATAAATGTTGGTTGCAAAATATAGCCTTCACCAGCAATAGCGGCTGCCATTAACATCTCACCATTGTTTGCAGCCAATCCAGATTGATTGCTCTGCGAACTAGCGCGCAGCACTTTCATTAATGGATTTTCGGATGTAGAGTAATCCATGTAGCTGTAACGTAGAAAGTGCGAATTATTCAATTCCTCTGGGTGGGTCGGAGCCCCGTATTTTTCAATATACGAGGGAGACGCACAGAGTACTAATCTGACAGGCGCTATTTTTTTTGCAATCAAAGATGAACTTTTTAAGTGCCCAATCCTCAGTGTTACATCAAATCCTTCTTCGATAACATCCACCTTGCGATCACTTAACTCCAGATTGACACCAACTTCCGGGTACTGTTTTTTGAAATCCCGTATTAGTGGCGCAAGGTGCAGTGTTGAAAAAGAGACTGGTGCACTAATATGTAAAAGCCCTTTGGCAGCCTTTTGGATCTCGCCAAAGTGGTTTTCCATATCATGAACACTATCCAGAATATGTATTGCATGCTGTAAACACTGTTCTCCTTCCTGGGTCAAGTGAACACGCCGAGTTGTTCGATTAAACAATCTCACACCTAATTGCTCTTCAAACTGAGATACATACTTGCTCACCAGTTGATTTGAAGTCGCTAGTTTCTCAGCAGCTTTTGTAAAACTGCCCAGTTCTGCCACGGTGACAAACGCTTTCATCGTTTCTAAGCGGTCCATAAATAAAGTCCGTATTGCAAACATTATGTTTGTAATTATTCCATAAAAGCATTATTTATTCATCGTAATGTTGGTAGTAGTATAAATATTAAGCTGATTGAGGCAGTGTGCACGGTCAGTATTCATTTACGACTTAGGAGGAATTAAACGATGAATAAGCAAACTTTACATAAGCTATTGAAATCAGATGCTGGCTTTGCGGCTTTAGCTTTAAGAGTACCTGTTGGGATTATCTTGGCCGCTCATGGCGCACAGAAATTGTTCGGCTGGTATGGCGGTTATGGTCTCGAAGGCAGCGGGCAATGGATGGCAAGTATCGGATTGGAGCCGGGGTATTTGATGGCCCTTTTGGCTGGCAGTGCAGAATTTTTTGGCGGCCTTGTCTTGGTTCTTGGTTTGCTAACCAGACCTGCTGCTGCAGTAAGCGCTTTTACTATGTTAGTGGCTATTTTTAGCGTCCACTTTGAGCATGGTCTTTTCTTGACAAACAATGGTTATGAATACGCACTTGCATTGTTTGCTGCAACTGTAGCATTAACTATTCAAGGCGCTGGAAGCTATGCGGTTGATAATGCGATAGCAAAAAACGTCGTTGGTAGTGCTTCCGTTAATGAGTCATCGCACTTAAAACAAGTAGCTTAATGTTCAATAAGTAATGCCTTCCTTTACTGTAGGAAGGTCATTTTTATGGAGGTCTTTACCCATGTTAGTGAATGGCGTTTGGGAAGAAAATTGGCAACCGGTTCAGAACAAAGATGAAAAAGGTCGCTTTATACGACAAACATCGTCGTTTCGAAATTGGATTACACCAGATGGCTCGCCTGGTATCACTGGTGAAGGTGGTTTTAAAGCGGAAGCTGATCGATATCACTTATACGTAGCTTACATTTGCCCTTGGGCAAGCCGCACCTTAATGGCGAGAGCATTAAAAGGCCTGGAAGATATTATTTCCGTTTCAGTGGTCAACCCGAAGTTGACGGATCAGGGATGGCAGTTTGGTGGCTTCAACGGCAGTGATAGTGATGATCTCAACGGAGCAACCTATTTGCATGAACTGTATACCCAAGTCACGCCAGAATTTACTGGTCGAGCAACCGTTCCTGTTTTATGGGATAAGAAAACACAAACCATTGTTAACAATGAGTCGGCGGATATTGTTCGAATGTTTAATACAGCATTTGTCGAAATAAAAAGTATTGGTCCTGATTTAGTTCCCAAGGAGTTAGCGTCAGAGATCGATGCGACAAATGAATATATCTATTCCGATCTCAATAATGGTGTTTATCAAGCCGGTTTTACATCTACACAAGAAGCTTACGAAGAAGCCTTTGTAAAAGTATTTACTGCGCTCGATTCGTTGGAAGAAAGACTCGCAGATGGACGTGAATTTCTATTTGGTGATGTACTCACTGAGTCAGATATTCGTTTATTTGTGACCTTGATTCGTTTTGATGTGGCTTACAACGGGCTGTTCAAGTGTAATCGAAACAGGATCAAAGATATGCCAAAACTCCAAGATTACATGCATCGTATTTTGGCGATAGAGGGTATTCAAGGTACGGTTAATATTGAGCACATTAAAGCAGGCTACTACTCGATAAAAGCGCTTAACCCCACTGGGATTGTTCCCGTTGGTCCTGAGCTTTAAAAATAGCTGGAGTTAACATGAAATCGAAACGAAACATTGTCTACATTTCTCATGGTGGGGGTCCCATGCCTTTGTTAGGAGACCCAGATCATCATGAAATGGTGGAGACGTTGAAAGAGATCGCCGCAGAAGTGGATAAGCCCAGCGCGATATTGGTGATCAGTGCTCATTGGGAAGCGCGTTTACCTACGGTAACCTCAGGAATTAATCCTGGAATTATTTACGACTACGGAGGGTTTCCAAAAGATGCGTATGAGATTCAATATCAGGCATCGGGTGAACCTTTATTGGCAAATAGTGTAGTGAACGTACTGAAAGAAAACGGTATCGATGCGGTGCAAGACGAGCAACGGGGTTTTGATCATGGCTTGTTTGTGCCACTTAAAATCATGTATCCGGAAGCAGAAATTCCTTGTGTGCAGTTATCATTGGTGCACGGCCTTGATCCAGACCTGCATATTCAGATGGGCAAGGCTTTGCAGTCACTCAATTGGGATAATTTGCTGGTCATTGGGTCCGGATTTTCGTTCCACAATATGCGCGCATTTTTTACTCCAAATTCGCTGGAGGCTCGCACGAATAATCTCGCTTTTGAGGAGTGGTTAGGTGAAACAGTTAGCGATGAGGCGCTGTCAGAATATGTAAGAGAAGAAAGACTAGCGCATTGGGTATCTGCACCAGGCGCGAGGTATTGTCATCCAAGGGAAGAGCATTTAATCCCTTTGCATGTATGTTATGGCATGGCCACTAAGCCGAGTGACAAAGTATTCAAAGCAGAGATTATGAAAAGGCAATCGTCAATGTTTTTTTGGGAGCGCCAGCAAGAGCAGTAAATAGAAAATGAACGATGGTGCAATTGAGATTGCCTACCTGATCCTGAACTTGAACGGTCACCACTTTGAAGTGGATGGGAGTTTGGAATGATTAGAAACTGTCATTCCTGAACATGCCATGGTAGGGTTTTCCTCGGAGCCTGGCGAGGCAGTAAAGGAGATAAGTTAGTCGCCGATTGGCTTCATATCGACATTTTGCTTTAATGATATCAATGCAGATATCGTCATATTATTTTTGCAACACTTAGAAGATGAGCGCAATAATAAAGTGCAAACGCGCAATGCGCGTTTAACCTCGATACGCTCATTTTGACGCTTTTGCTATTGCCGATAAACCCGATTTATTGGCTGATATGCAGCCTGTCTTGGCAATTCCTGAGAAACGACAAGATCGTTTTACCTTTGATTACCCGACAAATGATGAAATTAACGTTTTACTCAACGTCCCCGACCGCACTTGTTTGTATGGGCGTAGAGACTATAGTTAGGTGAAGTTCTTCAATCTTTTTCTGCACGGCAAATAAACCTAAGCTCTATTATATCGCGACCCACACGGAAATCGTTCGGGAAATACCATTTCTTTATTGAACTAGAGGGTAGTCAAAACGATCCTTTGGTGGCTTCAGCTTTGCAAGAGATAAGTCAACGAAATAAAGTTAAGGTGCTTGGTGCATATAAAACGGCAACACTTCAAAGTTGATTGTTAAGCCACGAAAAATTGCTAACTTTCTGTATTATTATTTTTTTTCGGATACAACCAAAATGAGAAGGTTTTTGTCATAAATGGCATCAAAAAATAGGTCATAGCAACGATAACAACCGCCGTAACAGCGAAGGTTCTAATAAGTAAAGGGAGGTCTGCAAGCAAAGGCCCAAATAGCCAAAAAAATAAGCGTTACTGCAGGATAAAGTGCAAACCAACTAACTACCGTCATTTTAATTCGTGCAGGAGGTGTTAACGTGTTTTTAGAAGGCATCGTAAACCAAGTGATTAAACCTGAAATCTGCTCTCTCTCACTTTGTGAAATCAATAAATATTCAATCTTCACCAAAACCTCGTCTTTTTGCGAAAAAGCCTCCCAAGCATTAAGACTGTCTCGATCCTTAAATTTGAACATAATTCGATATTCAGGATCGTCGTTTGAGCTTGGCTTAAATAGTGTGGTCCCTAAATACCCATCGAACTGGCTGGCTCGACTCGCCATTTCAGCAGTAAGTGATTCAAATTCAATGACGTTCTCATCGTTGACTCGGCGAGAAATAATTACGGTAATAGGCTCGCTTTTTATTGGCACTGTGCGTCGTCCTAATTAAAAATTTGAAAAAAAGGGGCCCGCTTACGCGGACCCAAGGTTGGAAACGTTAACTTCCTGTAGCTCTTAAATGCTGCACGATGAACAGACTTGGCGGTGATAATTCTTGATCAACTTGGCCTTTAAATTGCCCCGTTGTGCAATGATTAGCTTGTACATCAATCATACTAAATGCATCATCAATAGATACGCCCGACCCTTTGTTGGCAGGCAAATGATGATCAGGGTGAGCTTGCCCAATCGTAAAAGTCTTCCACATAGTCCTTTTACGATCATATGAAACCGTTCTAGGTATAGTAAATGTTTGTGCATCCATAAAATGCACACGTCTAGACAACGGATGTGATTCGTTTACTGACTTAGCTTCTACTTCATAAACTTTACGTAACTGCCAGGTAATATTAGGGAAGCAACCACCTTAAGCAATAATCGTGCATGGCCTTTAGATACTGAAGCTAACAAAACCAGCATTATCGTGCTTGATGATGATGACCATCCTGGCCTTTTAAGTGAGGTCCTTCAATCGTTCGCTTCTCGTCAAATCAACTTGACCAATATTATCTCCTGCCCCACACGAAAACAGTTTGGAAAGTATCACTTCTTTATTGAACTAGAGGGTAGCAAATCGGATGTTAGTGTCGCAGAGGCTTTAAAGGAAATAAGCCAAACGAATAAGGTAAAAGTGCTTGGCTCTTACAAGTCAGTAAAAATTTAAGAGCTGCCATTAAAATTACACTGAGGACTAATTGTCGCCTTTATGTTTTGGCTTCGGATATAACCAAAAGGAAAACGTTTTTGTCATAAAAGGCATCAACACATAAGTCATCAGAACAATAACAAGCGCAGTTACCAAAAAGGTTCTCAAAATCAGGGGGAATTCTGCTAACCAAGTACCCAATAACCAAAAGATAAAGGTAACGGCTGGGTATAATGCTAACCAACTAATAAGTGTCATTTTATAGCGAGGAGGCGGAGTTAGTGGATTTGCCGACGGTAGCGTAAACCATGTGATCAAGCCAGACACTTGTTCTCTTTCACTTGTCGAAATTAATAAACCTTCAATTTTTTCTAATACATCACTTCGTTGAGATGAGGCCTCCCACACTTTCAAACTGTCTATGTCTTTGAACTTGAACATCACTCGGTATTCAGGATCATTGCTAGAAGATGGTTTAAATAAAGTCGTGCCCATATACCCTGCAAACTGACTAGCACGTTCAGTCATTTCTGAGCTAAGCGATTCAAACTCCTCTACTTTACCAGGCTTAACGCGGCGTGAAACAATCACCGTAATAGGTTCATTTTTTGCTGTCACTGGCTTTTACCTCACAATACAATATCGAGTAGGGTGAGGCTTGCGCCTCATCCCTCTCACAGAACCGTACGTACGGGCCTCGTATACGGCTCCTGCATACTTCATATCACTTGCTAAGTGACACAATGCTAATTTGCAATCTAGTATCGTGCGCCCTATGGACATCGTTCATTTTCTAACATTGTGGTAACTTTCATTGCAGGGTTTGGCGTTCTAGCACTGAGGCAATCTACCAAATTTGACTACAATTACTTCCCATATACGGCCTGTCTCACCAGACATCACTATTCCTAGCGCACCGATTCGACTTGTCCCGCTGATCTGGCGGCTTGTGTATCAATGATAAAAAAACTCACAACTCATCAGAGTCTTAAAGTCTGCTTCCCCCCTTCGCAATCCATTTAAGCTTTTGGCTAAAATAGATCCTATCAAACACAATGCTGATAGTCGGCTTGGTTTTACCCTCCACACCATTACTGGCTTTCATCGGCCTAGCCTTACTCACTACTACGGGTTCTATCTGGTAACCACGTTATGCCACCTCACACTCGCAACATTCTTGGATCACTCCTTGAACGATACGTCCAACCATTTGATTGGATCTAATGCCAGGCTTCCCCAGTTACTGTTCTGGTAACCACGTTATGGCTCCCTGTTAGAAATTCCACCCTCAAACACAAAACAGGACTGACTGAGTATCGGGCTTCGCGCTATTTTGCACGCTTACCCTCCTGTCTTGCCGAATCAGGTTCACTTGCGTTGTGTACCTCTAACTTCCTATGGCTTCCTTCAGACCCTGCCGTTGGCCAACAACGCCCTTGCCATTCGGATTATCTTCCCCTCAGTCAGGGTGATTCAGGTTTCTTTCAACCTGACGGGTTTGCCAGCTTCGCTGGGCAAACAAAAAAGGGGCTGCAAGCGCAGCCCCAAGGGGTTGAGAGAGTTAACTAACTGCCCGTTGCACGCAAGTGCTGCACACTAAACATGCTAGGGGTTGTAAGTTCAGGGTCAACTTGCCCCTTAAATTGTCCCGTTGTGCAATGATTTGCTTGAACGTCAATCATACTAAATGCATCATCAATAGATACACCCGAGCCTTTATTTGCTGGCAAATGATGGTCCGGATCAGACTGTCCAATTGTAAAGGTTTTCCACATAGTACCTTTGCGATCATATGAAATCGTTCTGGGTATTGTAAATGTTTGAGCATCCATAAAATGCACACGTTTTGATATTGGGTGAGAATCGTTTACTGGATTCGCTTCTACTTCATATACTTTGCGTAATTGCCATGTAATATTGGGGAAGCATCCACCTTGACCACTAAATGCAACAACTTGATAGCCATCATCGTCGCTATGTGTTTCAGTATCTAGGGTCAACTCGTTATGATTAAAGAACGGCATCAGCATATAACGCGTTGCTTTATATTCCCAATTCATATCTGAAATACGGCCATTGTATCCTTCAAAATCTTCAATCATCAAGTCTGATCCTAAGAAAGCATCGGTAACCTGACCTGTCGCTAAACGTCTAACCCTGCGTTGAAAGCCAAGGTATAACCACGAGTTATCGCGTTTTAAGTCGTCGGCCGCTCGATGGATCAATAGCTGTGTATTGCGCACATCGTCGGGTGCCAAAACCTGCACGTAAATAGAACGAAACAAATCTGACGGGTTAGGCGTGATTTCAGGCGTGGGCTGCTGATTTACCCGACCTTTAAAGTTGAGAAAGTGAAAGTTGAACTTAATAGTTCGTTCCACTTTTGCCGAACCCATATCCCGGTATTTCCAATAAAACGGGTATATTGCAGCGCTATCTCCCCAGTTATAACCATATTTATAGTTCCACGCGAGCTTCTCACCCGCGCGTGGATCATCATTGCTCGGTTCGGCGGGGAAAGGTCTACCCGCATCCCAACCACTTATCTCTCCCACTTTCTCACCAAGAGTAACCTTGCCATAACCTTCCGTGCTTGCATCTATATAGCTTTGGTGTAAGGCCAATGACGTTGTTTCGCCAACGACTATCGACGTTAAACCCTTTTCAATAAATGAGTAAAACGCTGGATCGATGACATCTTTAAATTGAGCCACGTTAGACTTATCAATCACCAGTCCCTTTGCTAGGCCTTCAAAAGAAGGTGTGTTTTCGGCGTATGGAAAGAAAGACTCCTGAATAACTTTGTCGTCTGCCAATGCTGTTGTTGCCATCAAAGCGCTTGATATCAAAGTAGTGGCAATACTTAGCTTAATGCCTGAAATTAGTTTTTTCATAGTGTTAATCCTCTGTTAAAAGCTGTAGCGAAGGGTAAATTGAAGTTCGTCTTCTTTTTGAGCCATGCCAATTGGGCCCGATTGAAAACGTCCTAAAGGTTCAAAACCTTGCAGGCCTAAAGTAGACCCTGGTGTATGTTCAGGAAACGATGCAGTAAATGGTGACCAAGGGTTACATGTTCGGCAGTCGTCAAACTTACGCGCGCCGGTTCCAAGTTTAAAGTTAACACCACCGGTGAATTTAAAGTTGTCATTAACAATCCATTCAACCGACAATGATACAGCAGTAGCACTTGCTCTAACGTCATGTGCAGCAAGAATTTGGGGACTCAATCTATTGTTCATCCACCATCCTTTAATAAGCAAGGTAGCTGTCCAGTTTTCTTCCCAATCAGGTATACCAGCAGTCCCTAATAAGCGTTCTTCGCGTTCGTAATCTAATATGTGCTGACCAAATATTTGGCCCGAGAAAAGAAACGCAGTTTTATCATTTAAGAAAGGAATGAAGATGCTTTTATCTGCACCAAGTACATAGCGCACAACATCAGACTCAGAGTACAGATCTTCTCTCAAGGTGTTTCCAAACTCTTCACCAGAGGTATGAGAAGCTTCGACTCTAAACACGGTATCGATACCTTGAGAGTAATAATCCATTGAACCACCAAGCATGGTTAAACGAGGAAAATTAATATCAAAAGCAATTAGCGCTGGCCATAGCCCTACCTCACCCGTGAATGCGTTTTGAGCTTGTATGTTCGCTCTTAGTGAAGGCATTTGTGAACGATAACTCAAGGCGTTTAAAGAAAAGCCTAAATCACCCAAAACGCCCTCAAATTTAAGCCCCACTTGAGAATTAGATAAACTCCAACTTGGCAAATTGGCCTGACGGATACCGATTTGTCCTGGTCCAAAGTCAGTTGCAGCAACTCCACCGGCAAAGTTAGCAACCGTTCCACCATTTTCCCATAGCGAATTCATTCCTCTGAAGAAGCAGCCTGCATCTATGATCACATTGGGTTGTCCACATTGCCCTAAATCATTCGGGCGAAACCGGTCAAAATTCCAAATTAGTTGCAAGTTTACGTCATCAAACGTTTCTGTTGCCCCCATTCGGTAATCTGTTTTTAAAATCCACATAGGGATACGAATATCTTCTAATTCGTCGTAGATATTATTACGTGAATAGTCAACAGGGTTAATAACGTCGAGTACCCTAAATAAGTCAGTTCGCCCCCAAATGACTTGCTGCTTACCTAGTCGAGTACTAATAATACTTCCATTATCTAGATTAAAATCAAAATCAACATAGAGTTCACGAATAAAATCCAAACGATCGTTGAGCTCTGGCGATCGCAGTTCTTGCATGTCTTTGTCGAGATAGCCGTTAATACAGCCGCGAGAATCTGTATCACAAGGACGTACCGGAACTCCCATAGCAACGCCGCCATCGGTTGCGTGGAGTTGCTCACCGAGTACAATCAAGCCTTCGTTAGGATTATTTGCATTGTCAAAGGTAAATGGTAAAGCTAAACCTTCACCAAAAGGCACCGTAGAGCCCGGACCGGCTGCAATGTTCTCTATGGAAATTGCACGACCCGCTTTCTCACCAAAGTCTTCATCATTAAGGTCATATACACCATCGTAGGTAAGTCGGAACGTGCCGCTTAAAGAAACATTGCTGAATGCCCCTGAAGATTTATAGGTTTTCTCAGCTTCTATTTGCAGTGTGTTACGAAATTTCGATAAACCCACATCTTTACGAAAAAATGTTGCGTTTTCGATATATGTATTTACTCGAACGTCCTCTGCAAAGCTACTCTGCTGAAAAACAGGTAACAGGGCAAATCCCAGTGCAACTTTGAGCATCGTACACTTTATGTTTTGTGTGTTTTTAGGCATTTTAGGTCCTCTTATATGTGCTAAAAGAAATCGCCAAACTTTAGTTGGCTTTGATTTCAGGTAGTTACTCCGCCATTTTATGTCGGGATTGACTAAACAGTGGATTTTTCGTCAGGCGCATTGGCATGCAGCACACCGTCTTCATCGCTATACACATTGACAATAAATTTAGGTTTAAAAACCAGTACCCAAGACGGCACCAAAAGCATCGCAGCGAATCCATTGATCACAATCATGACGCAAAGCAAAAGAGCTGCGTCAGACTGGAATCTCAGTTCTGACAGGATGACCCACATAACGATACCCGCGATCAATGTGACCGCCGTGAAGCTGATGGCCATGCCAGTGGTAGCTATCGATTGGCGAACTGCGTCAATTAAATTGCCTGACTTCGCCATAAACTCACGGATCCGGTCCATCATATAAATGGAGTAGTCGATACCAACACCAATGCCAACTGCAACCACTGGCACAGTATTAATGTCAATACTCATGCCGTAGAGTCCCATGTAGGCATAGGTTAAAATTGATGCAAATAACATAGTCGAAAGCATCATTAAACCTGCGTGCAAAGAGGTATAAAACAGCATGACAAAAGCAAAAATAAACAAAAAGACAAGTGGCAACACGATGATATTGGTTTCAAAGGCAGATTCATTCATGGCTGCAGCCACGCCCATGGTGCCCCCAGCCAGACGAATTTCTAATCCTTCAACGTCATTACCATGTTCTTCAATCCATGTTTTTGCCATATGAATAGCACGGCGAATGGTTTCACCCTGTCTGTCTTTATAATAAAAAACTAAGTTGGCAATGCGGTCATCTGTATCATTGAATTCATTTAATGCGCCCGGAATTGGACTAGACGCCATATAGGTGAACATCAAACCACCAACATATGAAGCATCGTGAGGGATCTGATACCAGCGAGGGTCATTATTATGCATTAATCGATTAACTTGCTGGACAAGATCAGTCAACCCTTTGCTTCCACCCACTTCAGGATCGGTTAGCATATGTGTCTGTAGTGAAATGAGGGACTTCAACACTTCGGGTCGTTTTAGGCCGCCATTAGTATCCGTTTCTGCTATGATGTATAGCTCTTCAGAGCCAGGAAATCGTTCATTTACCGTTCGGGATGAAATATTGTAATCGTGGTCGGGGTAGAGTATTGGAGAGCCCGGTTCGGAATCACCAATTTGTACTTGCGAAGCGGCGAATAATCCCACGATAGTAAAAATAAACGCGCCTATTAACAATCTTGGGGCCGCCTTAGGGCGAGCAACAATGCGAGAGCAACTGGAACCGATATAGCGCAAAAATGTTTCTTTTATTTCTGGATCTTTAGGTGTGGGTAATACTGTAAGTAACAAGGGCACACCCACCAATACAGTTAATACTACCGTCATCGCCCATATCGATGCATAGAAGCCAAGCTGAGTATTTAGCGGTATTGATCCTACCGCAATCAATAATAAGCCAACTGCATCCGAAACAACGCCCAAAGTGCCAGGCCGAAACAAACTATCGAAGGTGGCTTTTGCAGCATCACTACCTTTTGGGTGAAATTTTAATTCAGCATAATATCTTTCAACTAGTTGCACGCCATGGCTCATGGCCCGAGCCGCAATTAAAAAGGGGATGACCAAACCTAGGGGGTCAAGGTTATACCCCAGCAAACTGATAATACCCAAGCCCCATATTGTTGAAATAAGTACCCCGCCAAGAGGTACTAACACGCCGTAAGCTTTACGAAAATGGAACACCAAAAGCGCTAACATGATCAATATGGTGAAGACAAAAATTTGTAAAATCTGTTCCATATAAGTATAAGCCCAGCCCACTAGTACAGGCTGACCAGTGGCGTAAATTGTCACACCTGCATGGCTCTCGTTACGGATAATATTTTGCAATTGTGTAAAGGTTTTTTCGTAGTCTAACTGCCCTTCAATTAACTGTGCTTTTACCAGCGCCATTTTAAAATCGGGGGCAACTAATGGTCCATATACTTGGGGGTTAGCAGCTACGTTTTCGCGCATCATCTCTAATTCTGTATCGCTATATTCCCCGTAAGTTGAATCGTAGTAGGGCTGTGAGTTGATACTTCCAACCTCAGTCAACCATATGTGCCTTGAATTTCGATGGGTTAAGCTTGCAACGAGGTTGTGATTAACACCTGGTAAATTGTCAACCGCCATGGTGACACGATCTAAAATTGCTAAGTTTTCATTTGAAAAAAGATCTTCGCCAGTAAACTCAACACCAACAACCAACACGTTGGCACCACCAAAGCTGTCTTTAATACTGTTATGTAGTTGTATATATGGGTGTTCCTGGGGTAATAGATTCGCAAAGTCAGTATAAATCTTTAGGGCTGGAATACGGCTTAAAAAGAATAAAGTTAACAAAACTATTGCACCTAGAACATACCCTGGATGCTTGAATATATTTGTTTCTAAAGTGTGTAAAAAGTGCGTAAACCGGTGCTTTGATGTCATGTTTATAGTTCCGTATTATTGATCGACAAGGCTGCGGTATTAGGAGTAATTGTTATAAACATCCCACGTCCACCTGCAACTAATAGCTTTTGTTTAAAATATAAAGCCGCCCGCAAATAAACCGGCGCAGAAGGGGGCTGCACGGTTTTCCATTGGTCCCCGGTAAGTTTCAAAACAGTCGCGTTGTCGCCCAAAGCAAATAACACCCCATCAATTTCTTGAAATTGATAAATTGGAACGGTGCTATCGGCACTTTGTTTATGCCAAGTGTTACCGGAATTTTTGGTGTAATAAATAAATCCATTAAGTCCAGCCACCCAACCCTCGGCAATCGAAGTGAAATATGCTGCATGAGGATAGAACTCAGCGGGCATGAAGCCGCTCACTTGCCATGTGTTACCGCCATCTTCGGTGACTACAAACATGCCAAATTCTGCGGTAGCTACTGCCTCTTGTTCAGACAAAAAAACGACGTCTGTAATAATGGCGTCTTCTTCTAGAGTGTTAGATTGCCAGCTTTGGCCCTTGTCACTTGAGCTTAAAAATGTTGAAAATCCACCTGCAACCCACCATTTGCCATTAGGGGCACAATCGATGGTTATGAGTTGCTCTGCAGAATCAACCTTAATAGGGACCCAATCATCACCGGTAGGGCTCGATACCCAAATATGATTGTCGAATGAAAGTGCTATAAAACGCTGGTCAGGGCAGGTGTCAACAGCCAGAAACGAGGGTTGACCACTTAAAACAGTACGCTCCCATGTTGCTCCATCTATGCTCGACAGGACAACTCCACTGTTGCCAACTAAAACAGCGACATTATCGTTGCTGGCAAACGCTTGATAAAAGTCAGTCCGCTGCATAGCTTGCTCATGTTGATAATTCACTTTGTCCATAACCAAGGGCGATTCACAGCCCGAGAGAAACAAAGCGCTTGTGGCGACAAACGTTGCACATATCCGAGCTTTACTTCTGTGGAGTGACTTAAAACCGAAAATTAAGGAGAGGGAGAGAAATCGTTTGAGCTGCATGAGTTATTACGTTTTTAAATTAACATAAAATTCACAAAAGCAAGAGCTATGCCAGTAAAGAAAACTTACGCATTATTTTATTTTAATTAATTATTTCAATAATTTAGGCTTGCAACTTTTGAAGATATAGAAATCAACTCATTAAACTGAAATATAAAATGTTAATGAAATGATAAACTATAATCGTATGTGAAACGGTGAAAAATACATATTTTGATGATTTGATAACTTTTTATCGTTAGTTGAATTTTTCTGGTTTTGTTAGTCAGTCAGCCGCCTCTATTTATGCGGACTTATTCCTATTCATCCTAACAATTGACCGCTCTGTGACGTAAAAATATAGTGATTTGATACAGTAATTTCTTGTTTCTTTAAGAGATAAAAAAGGACTGGTGGTCTTGCACCGAACAATCTAGCAGCACCAGAAATATAATCCTTAGCTGCACGGTAATAAAGTAATTCATCCCTTTATTGAAGTATTCTGCTAATTCAAATTCAACAATTTTATTTGTTTTCTTTTCATGAATGGCAATAAAATGCTTGAAGAAAGATTAATTTTCAACTTGTTATATGAATAAACTCACGGTACCAAGATTGGTATACTAAGTTTACTACGATCTTCCAAGTGTTGGTGCGCAACGCTCGCATCATTGAGTGGGTATGTCGTTACTGCATGTGGCGTCACGATACCCTCGGCAAGTGCTGCGAAATAGCGTGCAGCAGCTAGCTCCAATTCCTCGTGTGTGCTGACGTAGTGTGTCAAAATTGGCCGGGTAAGAAACAGCGACCCACAACGAGCCAAAGCTAGTACATCCATAGGATCGGGTTTGCCTGACGCATTGCCAAATGCCACCATAAGACCGCGAGGCTTAATGCATTCCAGCGACTTATTGAACGTATCTTTGCCGATCGAATCGTAAACCACATCCACCAATTTGCGGTCGGTGATGTCGCGTATTTGCTCAACAAAATCATCTTTTGAATGTAATAAGACAAAGTGGCAGCCGGCTTGTTTGGCGGCGTCAAACTTCGCCTCGGATCCGACAGTTCCGATTACAGTTGCGCCCATATGCCGTGCCCACTGGCATATTATTGAACCCGTGCCACCAGCGGCAGCATGCACAATAATGGTATCACTCGGTTTTATGCTATGTAGACGGAATAACAGATACTCTGCAGTGAGCCCGCGTGTCAGGCTTGCGGCGACTACCTCTGAGGAAACTTCATCCGGTACACGTACGACCTGAGACGGATCTAACCAGCGCCGATCAATATATGCACCAAAGATCGAGGCATAAGCAACACGGTCGCCGACTTTGACACCAGTTACTGCACTGCCACATTCTTCAACAATACCAACGCCCTGATCACCAATTACGGCTGGCAGCGCAGTAGGGTAGATGCCACGGCGAAAATAGGTGTCTATAAAATTCACACCTATTGCGACGTTACGAACCAATATACGGGCATCATCCGCCGTACCAGCTTCGACGGTCTCGAGTCGCAGATTCTCTGGAACACCATATTCACGAAGTACAATTGCCTTAGCCATGATTCTATCCTATGAAATAAATTAGATGAATGGTATACACCTGTTCTATTTGATTCCTAAATTTTGGTTCAAAAACCTATAGTTTAAAAGGTTTCCTTGTTTAAGAAAAATGAGGTTTTATACAACAATCCCGTGTTTTTTTAAGCGATAAGCAAGGGCTGGCCGAGTTACACCGAGCAATCTAGCAGCGCCAGAAATATTGTCCTTAGCTTTTGCCATTGCTTTTTCAGTAAGAATTTTTTCAACATCATCAAGGCTTATTTTTCTGTCAAGAATATCGTCAATCCATTTGTCTTTATCTTTTTCACTAGCTTTTACCACTGCTCCATCGGCATAAACATGTCCTACGTTATTAGCCAACAGTTGCTCCATTGTCGATGCAAACAATGAGTCTACTGAAATCGTTTCATTACTGTCAGTTAGAATAACGCCTCGCTCTATCACATTTTCTAGCTCTCTGATATTGCCAGGCCAAGTGTATTTATAAAGATAATCCCAGGTTTTATCAGAAAGACCTAAGGTACGCTTTGAGTAATCATCATGAAATTTCTGTAAAAAGTGTTCGACCAGCAATGGAATATCGTCTAATCGATCTCGTAATGGGGGGATATTTACTGGAAATACGCTTAAACGATAAAATAAGTCTGCGCGAAACCTGCCGTCATTGACCGCTTGTTCCAATGACTCGTTTGTTGCAGCAATGACGCGGACATCAATTTTATGTGTTTGAGTCCCACCAACACGCTCTAACTCTTGTTCTTGAAGCACGCGAAGCAATGTAGCTTGTGCTCTCGGCGTTAACTCAACGACTTCATCGAGGAAAATAGTCCCTTTATCAGCTCTCTCAAAACGCCCTTCACGTGACTGATTAGCGCCCGTAAATGCGCCTTTTTCAACCCCAAACAATTCGGCTTCAATCAATTCGTGTGGGATTGCAGCGCAGTTTACCGCTACAAAGGGTTGCTCTGCGCGCTTACTGCGCAAATGTACGCTGCGAGCAATGACTTCCTTACCTACGCCGGTTTCACCAAGCAACAAAACCGAGACTTTACCTTGCGCTGCTTTATCAATTTTCATACAAGCTTCTTTATAAGAAGCCGATTGACCTATTCCATAATATTGACCTTGTTGGCGTTCTAAATTATTGCGCAGTGAATTAACTTGAGACTGTAAGCTGTATAGCTGCTCGATAAGTGGCTCTTCCTTAAAGTATTGCGAAAACTCCTCATGGTCTTCCCAATCTTGAGCAGGTTTGCCAATAATTAAACAACGCTCGTCACCAAAACCACGGCAACTGACTTCGCGGAATATAATCTCTCGGCCCATAAATGAAGACGTAAAGGCACATGCATAACCAAGTAATGACCAACAGGCGGGGTCATCCATTTTGCCAAGTTCAGTCTGCACAACTTCTACTTCCCAAGAATTTAACCACTCAATTTCAGCATAGAAATGCCCATTTTTTTGATCTATATCTATTTTTAAAGGGGTCGCTTTAACCATGCCTTTGAGAGAATGTAACTGCGGTCCGGTAAGGAAAATATCAATATCACTGCAGGTTGGCCGTAAACGACGTGAAAGTTCAGCATCTCGCAATCCGCTTTGATACCCAAGCCGTAAAAAGAAACCTTTGGCACGTTCTACACCAATACTGTTTAGTAATTCTCTGCGAAATGCCGCCATAGCAGACACGTGCATTAGCAACATTCGCTGTTCACCAAACCAAACCTTACCATCTTCGGTATTAAATCTAATGAGGTCAGTCAAATCCTTAATATCAGCCTCAACATCTCCTATATTAAAAACGCTACTCATGAACTTCCCCATTAATAATTTTTACGATGGTTTCTAATTTTGCAGTTTTGCAGGTTAAACAAAGGTTGCTATCAGTTATAAACGAAAGCCTTTTTCATACTACACACAATTTCACATTTTTTAACCATATGATTAACTTTTTCACTTATTCATTAAATCATTAACATTCGCAATGACGAAAAAAGACACTAAAAAAGATTTCAAATCTCACAATTAAACATATAAATCAATGCGTTATATTTAACATTAAAGGATGTGGACGACCTTTGGCACAGCTGTTGCTATGTCTCACATTAACAAATGAATAACATAACTAATGCAAGCGGCTAACATGATTACTAATTTAAACAAAGACAAATTTAACGCATTGACTCGCTACGTGCGGGTACGCAGTGCACCTGAAGATACATTCGTTGAATTCGATTTTGCCATTGAATACCCCGATTTGTTTGTTGAATTGGTGTTGCCTAAAAAAGCTTTCGAGCTTTTTTGCAAACACAATGACGTCGTTCACATGGACGAAGCAATGTCTAAGAAAATCGACGAGGACAACCAAAAGTGGCGCTTTGGCGACACCAAAAAAGTTTAGTTTTAAATGAAATTGATTAACCTAACAAGGTAGAGAATATGAGCGTTGAGATAAAAACCAGTTCCGTTTCTACAATCCGGAACACCTATAGTCATATTAAGCGTCGCTTTGGTGATAAGCCTGCAACACGTTATCAAGAGGCAAGTTATGATATTGAAGCGACTGAAAACTTCCACTACAAACCATTGTGGGAACCCGACAAGCAGCTAAACGATCCAAGTCGTACTGTGCTTAAAATGGAGGACTGGTACGCAATCAGCGATCCTCGACAATTTTATTATGGTGCGTATGTAGGCAGCAGAGCCAAAATGCAAGAAAACGCTGAGTCGAGCTTTAAGTTTTGCGAAAAACGTGACCTCATATCTAGTTTAGACGAAAGTATTCATCATAAATTGCTTAAATATTTAGTGCCATTTCGTCATTTGAACCAATCAGCAAATATGAATAACAGCATGGTTGCCGCTGACTCGATTGCCACCACAGTTGCTCAAGCACATATTTATCAAGCTATGGATCATCTTGGCATTGGTCAATATTTATCGCGCATCGCACTAATGATCGATGGTAATACCGGTACTGCATTGCATACCAGTAAAGCATTTTGGATGGATGACCCAATGTGGCAACCCATGCGCAAGCTCGCCGAAGATTCGATGGCCGTTAGCGACTGGTTTGAGTCAACACTGCTACAGAATTTACTAATAGACAAAGTGCTTTTTTCATTCGCATATGAAGCACTCGATGAATGGTTTAGTGAAATGGGCGCACGCGACGTTGGCATGCTAACTGAGTTTATGCGCGACTGGAATAAAGACACCACACGTTGGATTGTTGCCGTTATTAAGACTGCGGTCGCAGAATCTGATTATAACAAGGAAACCATTCAAGCTTGGGTCAACCATTGGGAGCCGCGCGTATTCGAAGCGCTAGAACCTATTGCCCTAGAGACAGTTGGCAAAGAGTCTCTTTCTAAAATTCAAGCTGAACTCGCTGCCTTATTGAAAAAGACAGGTCTTCAATCAACAGGGGCTACATCATGAGCCAGTATGTATTTATTGCATTTCAAGACAACGAAAACGCACGTTACTTAGTAGAAGCGATTAGTGAAGATAACCCACATGCTGAAATAGAACATCAGCCTGCGATGATTCGGATCCAGGCTGATAAACGCTTGGTGATTACTCGAGAAACAATGGAAGAAAAACTAAATCGTGAGTGGGATGTGCAAGAAATGCTGTTAGATGTCATCAGTATTGGCGGCAATGTTGATGAAGATGACGACCATTTTATCCTTTCGTGGAATTAATCAGGAGTAACTAATGACTGCTACTAAGAAACTAAATTTAAAGCAAAAGTATCAATACTTAACTCGAGATATGGACTGGGAACCTAGTTATCAGAAAAAATCTGATATTTTCCCACATGAAGATTTTGAAGGCATCAAAATAGTCGATTGGGATGGCTGGGAAGACCCTTTCCGCCTTACCATGGACTCGTACTGGAAATATCAAGCTGAGAAAGAGAAAAAGCTTTACGCTATTTTTGATGCTTTTGCCCAAAATAACGGCCATCAAAACATTTCAGATGCTAAATATGTTAACTCACTAAAACTATTTTTAAGCGGCGTATCGCCACTCGAATATGCAGCTTTTCAAGGGTATGCGAAAGTTGGGCGTCAATTTAGCGGAGCGGGAGCGCGAGTTGCTTGTCAAATGCAAGCAATAGATGAACTGCGTCACTCACAAACCCAGCAACATGCGATGAGCCACTACAACAAGCACTTTAATGGCTTGCACGATGCGCCTTTGATGCATGACCGCGTATGGTTTTTGTCAGTGCCTAAGTCATTCTTTGACGATGCTCGTTCTGCAGGACCATTTGAATTCTTAACCGCCATCTCGTTCTCGTTTGAGTACGTGCTAACCAATCTATTGTTTGTGCCATTTATGTCGGGTGCAGCATATAACGGTGATATGGCAACGGTAACCTTTGGTTTCTCGGCGCAATCTGACGAAGCACGCCATATGACGCTGGGTTTAGAGATAATAAAATTCATGCTTGAGCAGCACGAAGATAACGTGCCAATTGTTCAAAAATGGATAGACAAATGGTTCTGGCGTGGTTTTCGTCTACTTAGCTTAGTAAGCATGATGATGGACTACATGTTGCCAAACAAAGTGATGTCTTGGCAAGAAGCATGGGAAGTTTATTACGAGCAAAGTGGCGGGGCACTTTTCAAAGAATTAGCGCGTTATGGCATCAAGCCTCCTAAATATCAGGATGTAGCTAATGCTGCCAAAGAGCATATCAGCCATCAGTTGTGGACAACTTTCTATCAATACGGGCAAGCGACAAACTTTCATACTTGGATTCCAAAGCAGGAAGAAATGGAATGGCTATCTGAAAAGTACCCGAACACGTTTGATAAATACTATCGTCCTCGCTTTGAACATTGGGATGCGCAACATAAAAAAGGCGAACGTTTTTACAACAATACACTGCCTCAACTATGTCAGGTTTGTCAGGTTCCAGTTTTATTCACTAAGACTGATGATCCGACCTCATTTAGCCATTGTGATACGGTGCATGAAGGCGAGCGTTACCACTTTTGCTCTGATGCCTGCTGTGAAATTTTTGAAAATGAACCCACAAAGTATATTCAAGCTGTACTCCCTGTACATGAAATTTATAAAGGCAAATGTGGCGGTCCAGACCTACCGCAAGTGTTAACAGACCATTACCACATCAATATTGGTGAAGATAACTTTGATTATGTTGGTTCACCAGATGAGAAGCGTTGGAATGAAATAAAAGGCATTAAACCGTTAAATAAAGATAACGACGCGGCATAACAACATTCGGGTAGCCCTGCGCTACCCGAGAAATCTAAATACGAGGATAACACCATGGCTGTAAAAGCAATTTCTGATTACACAGCAGTACCCAACGACCTTGTTGAAAACTTCAACGGTATGCAACTACTCTATGTTCATTGGCGTAATCACATTATGTTTTGCGCACCATTTGCATTGCTAGTTTCTCCTGAAGCAACATTTCCTGAAGTTTATGCGTCGCATATACAACCGGCAATCGCTCCGCATCCTGAAGCAGCAAAAATCAAATACGACGAGATACAGTGGGAGTTAAACGGTCAACCGTTTTCACCTAGCGAAACTGACACTTTGCTTGCCCAAGGCATAGATCATAAAAGCATGCTCAGCATGATTACCCCTGGTCTAAACGGCCTCTATAACGTTAGTTTCTAGGAGTCTGAGTATGACACATACAGTAACAGTCGAGCCTACAGGCGAGCAAATTGAGGTCGAAGAAGGTCAAACCATCCTGCAAGCTGCTCTGCGCCAAGGCGTTTGGATTCCGTTTGCATGCGGCCATGGATTATGTGCTACCTGCAAGGTTACTGTAGTTGACGGTGACGTAGATGTTGGCAATGCATCACCTTTTGCATTAATGGATTCAGAGCGCGACGACGGCATGGTACTAGCGTGCTGCGCAACAGTAGAAAGCGATGTCACCATTGAGGCCGACATTGACGTTGATGAAGATTTTAAAGGGTATGCAGTAGAAGATTTTACTGCAACCGTTACTAAAATTGTTGATCTGTCACCCACAATTAAAGGTGTTCACCTTGCATTAGATGGCACTATGACCTTTCAAGCTGGCCAATATATAAATTTGCTTATACCTGGTTGCGATGGTGTTCGAGCCTTCTCTATCGCTAACGTACCATCAAACGGTCAAGAAATTGAATTGCATATTCGTCATGTAATAGGGGGCGCTGCTACTAGCTATATTCATGAGCAGTTAAAGGTAGGTGAAACACTACCATTGTCAGGGCCATATGGGCAGTTCTTTGTGAGGGATTCGCAACCTGGAGATCTAATATTTATTGCTGGGGGCTCAGGTTTATCAAGTCCTCAATCAATGATTTTAGACCTTCTCGAAAAAGGTGATCAACGCCAAATCACGCTATTCCAAGGTGCTCGTGATCAAGAAGAACTCTACAATTCAGAACTTTTCACTTCTTTGGCAGAAAAGCACGCCAATCTTACTTACATCCCAGCGCTTAGTGATGCTGCTAATGATGTTACATGGCAGGGATTTAAAGGCTTTGTACATGAAGCAGCTAAAGCCCATTTTGATGGTCGTTTTGCCAATCATAAAGCTTACCTCTGTGGGCCGCCTCCGATGATAGATGCGGCAGTCACTGCTTTGATGCAAGGTAGGTTGTTTGAAAAAGACATCTTTATGGAAAAATTCTTAACCGCCGCTGATGGGGCTGACGACCAGCGCTCAGCGCTATTTAAAAAGATATAACACGGTACATAAGATGCGTGAATTCACAATAACCGATATCACTAGCCAACAAGTGTTTGTATGTCGTGAAGATGAATATGTCCTTCATGCCATGCAACGCAACAAAAAAGAATGCATCAAATTAGGTTGTAAAGGTGGTGGTTGTGGGGTGTGTCGAATCAACATCATATCTGGCTCCGCAGAATATGGTCGCATGAGCAAACTACATGTTACCGAGAAAGAATTAAAAAGCGGGTATGCGCTGGCTTGTCGTGTAAAGCCAAAAAGTGACTTAATTTTTGAGTGTGCACCCCAACCAAAGGCTTCTATGAATCAAGAAGCCCACAAAACAAGTAACTAAAAGAGGTTTCAAAATGAAAAAAGGTATAATGAGACCAGGGCACGTACAATTGCGTGTGATGGATATGGAAGCGGCACTGAAGCATTATGTTGATTTGCTTGGCTTAATCGAAACAGACAGAGACGAAACAGGCAGAGTTTATTTAAAAGCTTGGAGCGAAGTAGATAAGTTTTCAGTGGTATTGCGCGAAGCTGATGAGCCTGGCTGCGACTTTATGGCGTTCAAGGTTGTCGATGAAGACGCGTTACTTCAATTGGAAAAAGACTTAGTGGCATTTGGGTGCACTGTCAAACACGTGGAAGCGGGAGAATTAAAGGATTGTGGAAGACGTATACAATTCAACTCAGCTTCAGGACATTGTTTTGAGCTCTACGCTGATAAAAAATATACCGGCAAATGGGGTGTAACGGAAGTCAATCCAGAAGCATGGCCCCGCGGTTTAATAGGCATGAAAGCTGTTCGCTTTGACCATTGTCTGTTTTACGGTGATGCACTAGCCGAAACATATGATCTCTTTGTAAATGTTCTAGGATTTTATCTAGCAGAACAAGTAATCGATCCTGATGGAAACCGAATAGCGCAATTCCTATCGTTATCAACCAAAGCACACGACGTTGCCTTTATCATGCATGAAGAAAAAGGCAAATTCCACCATGCTTCTTTCTTTCTTGAAACTTGGGAAGACATTTTAAGAGCCGCCGACCTGATTTCAATGGAGGACGTGCCAATCGATATTGGCCCCACCCGACACGGCTTAACTCATGGCAAAACAATTTACTTTTTCGACCCCTCAGGTAATCGTACTGAAGTGTTTGCTGGTGGCGATTATAACTACCCAGATCATAAACCAGTTACTTGGAAAGCCGAAGACCTCGGTAAAGCGATTTTCTATCATGACCGTGTGTTAAACGAAAGATTCTTGTCGGTTCTAACATAATCAGAGATTGCGGGCTTGGCCCGCGTTAACAATCGTCGATTAGCATTACATTTATACTGGAAGATATAAAAATGAAAGAATACAAGCACTTTATTAATGGTGAGTATGTCGGGTCTCAAAGTGGTAAAACTTTTGAGAACCGGTGCCCTGTTGATAATCATTTGCTAGGCATGATTCATGAAGCAGGTGAACAAGAAGTAGACGCAGCAGTTAAGGCGGCAAAAGCCGCATTGAAGGGACCTTGGGGTAAAATGACCGAGCGTCAGCGTACTGATTTACTGAATAAAGTAGCCAACAGAATCAATGAACGCTTTGACGAGTTTTTGCACGCTGAATGTCTCGATACGGGTAAACCTCATAGTGTTGCTCGTCACATTGATATCCCAAGAGGGGCGGCTAACTTTAAAGCCTTTGCTGAAACGTTGGCGAATCATCCGACCGAAAGCTTCCGTCTAGATACACCCGATGGTAAAGGGGCTGTTAATGTTGGTCAACGCACCCCTAAAGGAGTGATTGCGGTTATTTCTCCGTGGAATCTACCTTTATTGTTAATGACATGGAAAGTTGGGCCGGCCATGGCTTGCGGCAATACCGTTGTTGTAAAACCTTCAGAGGAAACACCTGCCACTACCACATTACTTGGTGACGTTATGAACGAATGTGGTGTGCCACCTGGTGTATTTAACGTGGTACATGGCTTTGGTGGAAATTCTGCAGGTCAATTTTTAAGCAGTCATCCTTTGGTTGATGCAATAACATTTACCGGTGAAACCTCTACTGGCGAAACTATTATGAAAGCAGCTTCTGTTGGCTTACGCAATATTTCTATGGAGTGCGGCGGTAAAAATCCAGGTATTGTTTTCGCTGACTGTGATTTAGAAAAAGCTATTGAGGGCACAATGCGCTCGGCGTTTGTTAACTGTGGTCAAGTGTGTCTTGGTACTGAACGAGTTTACGTTGAGCGGTCCATTTTTGACATCTTCGTAAAACGAATGAAGGAAGGTGTAGCGCAATTAAAATTAGGTCGTCCTGAAGATATAGAAGCCAATTTCGGTCCGCTAGTGAGTCTTAAACATAGAGAGAAAGTTCACTCTTATTATCAATTAGCGGTTAAAGAAGGCGCCACTGTTGAAATCGGCGGTGGAATACCTGATATGGGTGAGGACCTTAATGATGGTGCTTGGATAGAGCCGACAATTTGGACCGGACTTGCCGACGATGCACGTGTAATACGAGAAGAGATTTTTGGTCCTTGTTGCCATATTCGGCCCTTTGATACTGAAGAAGAGGTTATAGCACTGGCAAATGACACCAACTATGGCTTAGCCGCGGCAGTTTGGACAGAAAATAGTGCACGGGGAATCCGAGTTGCCGAACAAATAGAGTCAGGTTTGGTATGGATAAATAGTTGGTTTTTACGTGATCTAAGAACCGCGTTTGGTGGTGCAAAACAATCAGGTATTGGTCGCGAAGGCGGTGTTCATGGCCTCGAGTTTTATACTGAATTGAAGAATATCTGTATCAAGCTATAAACCGCGGCACAGGTTAACCGAAAATGACAAATACACCGACATTAAAGGACAATTTTATGACAAATATTAACAATCCAGAAATCGGACAGATGATCGATGTAAAAGGTGTAAAAACTAATGTTCACGATATCGGGTCCGGCGCGCCAGTCATGCTGATCCATGGCTCCGGCCCTGGAGTAACAGCCTGGGCAAATTGGCGTCTGGCTATGCCGGAACTGGCCAAAAACCACCGGGTAATAGCTCCAGACATGCTCGGTTTTGGCTATACCGAAAGGCCAGCGAGTAGCTTGTGTAACGTCGACCGTTGGATAAACCACACTATAGACTTACTAGATGTACTAGGTATAGAACGCACCGATCTTATTGGTAATTCTTTTGGTGGAGGGCTCGCGCTAGCGCTGGCTATCCGCTTTCCACAGCGAGTGCGTCGTTTGGCGTTAATGGGGAGTGTAGGTGTGCCATTTAAACTCACCCCTGGGCTCAATGCCGTTTGGGGCTATGAACCGTCGTTGCAAACAATGAAAGGCTTACTTGATGTTTTTGCCTATGACCGAAACTTAGTAACAGATGAACTGGCTGTACTGCGCTATGAAGCTAGTATACGGCCGGGCTTTCAAGAATCGTTTTCTTCTATGTTTCCAGCGCCTAGACAGCGATGGGTAGATGCCTTAGAAAGTAAAGAAAGTGACATACGGGCTCTCACGCACGAAACGCTGATTTTGCATGGACGAGAAGATCAAGTCATTCCATTGCAAACCAGCCAGACTCTTTTCGAGTGGCTACCCAATGCCCAACTACACATGTTTGGTCATTGTGGACATTGGACGCAAATAGAACATGCCGCACGTTTTTCTAAACTGGTGGTAGATTTTCTGGCAGAAGCCGAAACAAATTAGCAAGAGACTGAGGACATTATGAATAAACAACAAATTCTGGCTTGTGGGGACGAACTCTACAACGCGATTTTACAAAGGAAAACAGTCAAGCCTTTAACTCAGCGTTTCAATGACATTAGTATTGAAGATGCTTACCACATCTCGCTACGAATGGTCGAACGCAGGGTGCAAGCGGGTGCAAAAATTATTGGCAAAAAAATAGGGGTTACCTCTAAAACTGTTCAGGACATGCTTAATGTTCATCAGCCTGATTTTGGATATCTCACCGATGATATGGCTTATAGCCAAGGTGAAGAAATGCCGATCTCCGAAAAGCTGATCCAGCCAAAGGCTGAGGGAGAAATTGCATTTATCCTTAAAAAAGATTTGATTGGCCCAGGCATTACCAATGCTGATGTATTGGCCGCAACCGAATGTGTCATACCGTGCTTCGAAATTGTCGACTCCCGTATTGAAGACTGGAATATCAAAATTCAAGACACCGTTGCCGACAACGCTTCATGCGGCCTTTTTGTTTTAGGTGACAAAGCGGTTAGCCCAAGCAAGGTCGATCTTTCGACTTGCGGAATGGTGGTTGAAAAAAATGGCCAAATTATATCTACCGGAGCCGGCGCTGCGGCGCTCGGCAGTCCGGTTAATTGTGTGACCTGGTTAGCCAACACACTGGGGCAGTTCGGTATTCCGCTTAAAGCAGGGGAAGTGATCCTGTCAGGTTCTTTAGTCCCGCTAGAACCGGTTAAAGCAGGTGATTTCATGAGTGTCAGCATTGGTGGAATTGGCAACGCTTCCGTCCGTTTTGTCTAACTATAGGAATGTTAACGATGTCTAAAAAATTAAAAGCGGTAATTATCGGTCCGGGTAATATCGGCACTGATTTACTGATGAAAATAATGCGTTCAGACTGGATAGAGCCGGTTTGGATGGTAGGAATTGATCCTGAATCTGCAGGCTTAAAACGAGCTGCAGAAATGGGTATTAAAATTTCGACCACGGGTGTTGATGGCATGCTGGAAAAAGTCATTGAGGATGATATTAGAATTGCGTTTGATGCCACATCAGCCTATGTGCATGCTGAAAACAGCCGCAAGCTTAATGAGCTTGGGGTGATAATGATTGATTTGACGCCAGCAGCCATTGGCCCATATTGTATCCCGCCAGTTAATCTGAAACAGCATGCCGAAAAACTGGAAATGAATGTCAACATGGTCACTTGTGGTGGACAAGCTACTATTCCGATGGTTGCGGCTGTTTCGCAAGTGCAAGAAGTCGAATATGGCGAAATTGTTGCCACTGTGTCATCTCGTTCTGTTGGGCCGGGCACGCGTCAAAATATTGATGAGTTCACTCGCACAACTTCTGGCGCTGTTGAAAAAGTTGGTGGCGCGAAAAAGGGTAAGGCAATAATTGTTATCAACCCTGCCGAGCCACCATTAATGATGCGTGACACTATTCACTGTTTAACTAAAGAATCACCCGATCAGGCTAAAATAATCGAGTCGGTTCACAACATGGTTAAAGAAGTTCAGAAATACGTACCCGGTTATAAATTAGTTAATGGCCCTGTTTTTGATGGCAACAAAGTCTCAGTATTTATGGAAGTAAAAGGTTTGGGTGATTTTTTGCCTGAATACGCAGGAAACCTCGACATAATGACGGCCGCCGCGCTGCGCACTGCAGAAATGTTCGCCGAAGAATCTTATAACCAGAAAATCAAATTACCAGTGAGAGGTTAAAGTAATGGACTTAAAAGGTAAGAAAGTAACGCTCCATGACATGAGCCTGCGCGATGGTATGCATGCCAAACAACATCAAATATCGATAGATCAAATGGTTGCTGTTGCGACCGGATTAGATGAAGCCGGTATTCCGCTAATTGAAGTTACCCATGGAGACGGCTTAGGCGGAGCATCGTTAAACTACGGTTTTCCAGCCCATACAGATGAAGAGTATCTCAATGCGGTAGTGCCTAAGATGAAAAACGCTAAAATATCGGCCTTATTGTTGCCTGGTATTGGAACGGTTGATCACCTAAAAATGGCTCGCGATTGCGGCGTCCACACCATCCGAGTGGCAACTCATTGTACTGAAGCAGATGTGTCTGAACAGCATATTGGTTTGGCGGCAAAAATGAAAATGGACACAGTTGGCTTCCTAATGATGGCCCACATGGTCAGTGCTGAAAAAATTCTGGAACAAGCTAAATTAATGGAGAGTTACGGTGCCAACTGTATTTATTGCACAGATTCCGCCGGTTATATGTTGCCTGATGAAGTCACGCATAAAATCAGTGTTTTGCGGGCTAACCTTAATCCGGCAACGGAATTGGGTTTTCATGGTCATCACAATATGGGAATGGCTATTGCTAACTCGTTAGCAGCAGTCGATGCAGGGGCTAACCGCATTGACGGTTCGGTTGCCGGTTTAGGAGCTGGAGCAGGTAACACGCCTTTAGAGGTCTTTGTAGCGGTACTGGATCGTATGCAAGCTGTTCATGGTGTTGATTTGTATAAGATAATGGATGTGGCGGAGGATCTAGTTGTCCCGTTAATGGACCACCCAATACGGGTTGACCGCGACGCACTAACGCTTGGTTATGCTGGTGTTTATAGTTCCTTTTTGTTATTTGCCCAGCGTGCAGAAGCAAAATATGGCATCCAGGCACGTGATATTTTAGTAGAGCTAGGCAAGCGCGGTACTGTTGGTGGACAAGAAGATATGATTGAAGATTTAGCGTTAACAATGGCTAAAGATAAGGGGTTGATATAATGGGAAATTTGAAAAAACAACAGGTTGAAGAGCTTGCCAAACATCTTGAAGATGCCGAGTTGCAGGCCTATGAAGTAACCAAAATAACCGACGACTTTCCAGATATGACCTATGAGGATGCTTTCAATATCCAGTGGGAAATTCGACGCCGCAAGGAAGCCCGCGGAACTAAAATTGTAGGCATGAAAATGGGCTTAACGTCTTGGGCCAAAATGGCGCAGATGGGTGTAGAAAAGCCCTGTTATGGCTTTTTGGCAGACTATTTCTCAATACCGGATGGTGGGCAAATAAAGCATGATGAACTGATCCATCCAAAAGTTGAAGCTGAACTGGCCTTTGTAACCAAAGCGCCTTTGAAGGGACCCGGGATCCATATCGGTGACGTTTTACGCGCCACTGATTTTGTAATGCCTGCGGTGGAAATCATAGATTCCCGATACAAAGATTTCAAATTTGACCTAAAAAGTGTCATTGCCGACAACTCCTCGTCCAGTCGTTTTGTGGCTGGCGGAACAATGGCCAAACCTGAAGACCTAGATTTGAAAAACTTGGGTGTGGTAATGGAAGTCAACGGTGAGGTCGTGCAACTAGGAGCTGGCGCTGCTGTATTGGGCCATCCAGCATCGTCTGTTGCCATGCTAGCTAATATGCTGGCAGAACGAGGTGAACACATCCCTGCAGGCACCTTCATTATGATTGGCGCAATTACTGCCGCGGTGCAAGTGAATAAAGGTGACTCGTTTTGTGTTCGTTATCAGGGGCTGGGTACCGTATCTGGAAAATTTGTTTAGCATAAACAGATAGATACAGCAATTGAATGATAAAGAGGGCATTAACGCTTACACTTTGGCAAAAGCGATATTTGTGAGTCTGGTAACGAGGTTTGAATATTTGCTTACACAGTTTAATTATGCCAGCGGCTCAAGTTTTGCTGTTGACCTATATTGCTATGCCAAGGGCCACAAGGTTTCTAAAAGAGTTGTTATTAAAATACTAGCTTAAAGTCACATACTAGGTACAAAATAGGAAAATATAGAGATGCCCATAGCGCAAATAAATATTATTGAAGGAAGAACTGACGAGCAAAAAGAAGCGCTCATCAGCGAAGTAACAGATGCCATTGTGCGCGCGATTGGTGCACCCAAGCCAAGTGTTCGGATAATTATTAATGAAATGCCCAAGCAACATTTTGGTATTGCAGGTGAGTCAGTCAAAAAATTGGGAAAGTAATGATGTAAAATTATACGGTGTTTGACCACTCGTTGAGCAAAACGGATCGTCAGTGCAGATAAGTTGATGAACCGTAATTTGCTCTTCGAAGTGTTGAAAACCATTCCAAGAAAGCGGATAACTACAAAGTATTCCGTGACCGGCGAGCCAGACTCATGCTCCTCGCGTGATTAGGCTTATCAGATTATCTGTCTCCTCTATTTACGAGTTTAGGGCTGTTATTTCCACGCTTTGATGCCATCACTTGTGCTCTAAGGTTACTGTTAGGCGGAGGGGCGCCCTGCAATCCGAAAAAATTGTAAGGTTGAGGCGCAGCGATGTGATATGTGCCACTAATTTGCAAATGAAATTGATGGGTGAGCAGAATACATGGCACGCCGGTTTACGGTTGTGCCATCTCGCCCTTTATTATAATGGCATGCGTCTTCTATTCATATCGTATTTGCCGTGTTGGGTCATGTTTAAACGCTGCTTGCTGATGGCTGCTAGACTGATATACCGACATTGCTTACGTCAGCAATGTCGCACAAGCTGAAATTAGATACAATCTCTCAACTAAATCCATATAAAAGTAGAATGGTGTTTTGTCAATTTGTTCCGTTGTAGTGGGCAAGTGAAACTGGTTTGTTTGGGCAGAGTTAAAAAGCGAGCCTAGTCAAAACAACTGTTGTCACCATAAGGGGGCCATCGAAAGTTTTTTATTCTAAATCATCTAAAAAACTTAACTGCTCTGGTAACTGTGCTTTTTTCTCAATATGAGGTGATTTTATAGAATCGTGTATATTCGCTTTAATTGAGAGATGAAATATTTCCGCCCAATAAATAGCGGTGCGTACAACATTGTCGCTATACACTTCCCATTTTGCTTTTTCCTCAATGTATTCTTGTTCATTCATATGGCGATGATATAGATAATATCTGCCCTCTGGATATTTAACTGCATCTTGTACGGTGTGTTCACTTGGAATCACGTTATTTTCTGGCAATATTTTTTCAATTTTTTCAATATTTTTGCTTGAGGCCTGATTAAAAACTGACTCATATTTTACTTTCCATCTTTCGAATGGCACTGCAACTTTGAGTGCTTTTAGCATTTTCACTAATTCATCAGCATTTGAAAATAATACATATGGTTTGGTGACAGGGCTCAATAAAAATTTTTCAGCGACTGCGTCATAGTCTTCGTAATTTGTCTGTAGCGGTAAAAGCTTTTTAGCAATTTCCATCGTTTCATCGTATGTCATAGGCTTGATGCTGGGGATTGTAATTTTGCTAGGATCAGCATCAACATATTTTTTTTCAGCCTGTTGATGAGTAGCAACAAAACCATCATCTTTAAGTTTAAATATTGAGTGTTTTACACCTTCGCAAAACTTGATATCAACAGACAAACCTTCGGCAACTGTTTTTTCATCTAGTGATAGCGACAAATAGCGTCCAATTTCAGCAGCCAACCCTAGAGTGGGCGCGAGAGGCTTCCAATGTTCTGTGTTTAGTATGTTTAGCGACTTGGCGTTTTGGTTGGTGATTTTCGGTATTTTAACGTACTTCTTCAGCTCGTCTTTGACATGCTTTATTAGATCTTGCTCATCATCTTTAGTGTTTAACCCATCAATGTGCACCTTTCTTTTTAAATCACTTTGCCTTATGTTCATTAATTTCGAAAGCGCTTTTAAGCTTATGTTGTGATAGCCTTTTTCAAGATAATTGATAAGGCAAAAGTGAACACGATGTGCGTAAGATGTCAACGTTGTTCGTGGCGATAAATGACCAACAAATCCACTAATTTGGTCAAGTATTGTGCTCGGATTAATACAAAATACTTTCTTTATTTGCTCAACTTGAGTGGCGTCATAGCATGTCATTTCAGTTGCTATTTCGATTTTCGCAGAACAAATAAGCATCAAGTTGGTAATAAAAGTATGCCTACATTGGTAGAATACGGTTCTGTATCCAGCCATTTCAGACAAAAATTTAGCTGCTGGTGTATTAATAGTTGCATAATCGAACTTTTTATTTTTGTATATGGGGTTCTAGGGATTTTCCCCTCTAAAGTAACATAAATCGCCATAACCCAAGCAGTTAGTGGCTTGTGGCGGAGGGGTTTCTTTCTTTTT
>NZ_PYHU01000028.1:0-6201 GCF_003989595.1 Alteromonas sp. KS69
CCATTCTGCATCGCCTTCAAGAGCTTTAAGTGCAGAACCTTGGATAACTGGAAGGTCATCGCCTGGGAATTCATATTCGCTAAGAAGTTCACGAACTTCCATTTCTACTAGCTCTAGAAGCTCTTCATCATCAACCATGTCACATTTGTTCATGAATACGATGATGTAAGGAACACCAACCTGACGACCAAGTAGGATGTGCTCACGAGTCTGAGGCATAGGGCCATCAGTCGCAGCTACTACTAGGATCGCGCCGTCCATCTGAGCAGCACCGGTGATCATGTTTTTAACGTAATCAGCGTGTCCTGGGCAGTCTACGTGAGCGTAGTGACGAGTAGGAGTGTCATACTCTACGTGAGATGTAGAGATGGTAATACCACGAGCTTTTTCTTCAGGCGCGTTATCGATTTGATCGAAAGCCTGAGCTGAACCACCGTATGTCTTAGAAAGAACAGTAGTGATTGCCGCAGTTAGAGTAGTTTTTCCGTGGTCAACGTGGCCAATAGTACCAACGTTTACATGGGGTTTCGTACGTTCAAACTTTTCTTTTGCCATTTCTATTATCCCAGCAAAGTTACTTTAAAAATTTATGAAATTCTATAAACATGAGCTGGGGAGAAACTGGTGCTGATAGGCAGATTTGAACTGCCGACCTCACCCTTACCAAGGGTGCGCTCTACCAACTGAGCTATATCAGCACTGATTTGGAGCGAGCAGTGGGAATCGAACCCACATCATCAGCTTGGAAGGCTGAGGTAATAGCCATTATACGATGCTCGCAAATCCTAATTCTCTGGCCACCTCATAAAAAAGTGGTGGAGGGGGCAGGATTCGAACCTGCGAAGGCTGAGCCGTCAGATTTACAGTCTGATCCCGTTGACCGCTTGGGTACCCCTCCAGATTGATGGTGCCGACTGCCGGAGTCGAACTGGCGACCTACTGATTACAAGTCAGTTGCTCTACCAACTGAGCTAAGTCGGCACTACATCAAGTGGGTGCGCATTTTAGAGTAATGAATTACTCAGTGCAAGTGTTGTTTTGAAAAATTTTACTTTTTCTTTTTTGACCGATAAAAACTTATCAATCAAACCAGTTACGTAAGAAGCTCGCTTCTTGCGTAGCGGGCCAAACCTTGCACCACCAAATGAGCGGGACGAATCCTAACATCGCTTTCAAGGAATGCAAACATTTTTTTGTCTCCACCCCCTAAAATTATATCAAAATCGGTTTGTTTGCTGGATAAGTAATCAACAGCGCTCAAATAAACACCATGCACTGCGGCATAGCACCCTGTTGCAACACATTCTTCGGTATCGTTGCCTAGGGTGAGACTGGTCGGAATTTCGTCATTTGCATACACTTTCTTAGTGGAATTAAGTAATGCTTGTTTCATTACTTGAAAGCCTGGTGTGATCCAACCGCCTAAATGTTGACCATCTACCACAAAATCAACTGTAATTGCTGTGCCCACATCCATCACAAAAAATGCTTTTTGTGTTTTTTCTGCAGCACAAACCATGGCAAGCCATCGATCGACCCCCATTTTTTTTTCGTTTTCGTAACTATTTTTTATGCCGAAGGCTTCTCGTTCGGTATTTTTCTCTTCAACGGCAATATTTCTTTGTTCGCAAGCGGCGAAAATTTGTTCGACCGCATCCGCTTTTCGTACTGAGGCTAAATATAAGTGGGAAATATTTTGCTGTTTATCGATAAAAGAAAGTAAATCGGATAAATTTTCTGTGGCCGTTGGTTCGTTTTCAGCATCAGATAACAAACAATATTTAAATCGTGTATTACCAACGTCCACTAAAACGACATTTTTATCGGTTACCACGTAAGCTAACCTCTCCACCGTGGAATCGAGTAATGCCATCTTGCGTTTCAACCAACAACGCACCGCTGGCATCTACGCCTCTATCAATTCCGGAAAAACGCTTTTCACCCATTTGCAGCACAATTCTTTTATCAGCATAGAGGTCTAGCGCTTCCCAATGGGGCGCGAACGGGCCAAAACCTTGCTGGGTAAACTTAGGTAACAATGTCCAAAGTGATTTTATAATGGCTGCCGCTAAACTATTTCTATCTGGCGTGTGTCCTAAATAAGATGTTAAGTCACTATGAGGTTGTCCAACGTCATATTGGCTATCAGGAACACACACATTTAAACCTATTCCAATGACAGAATGCGCAGTAGCACCAATCTGCCCTTCTACTTCTATAAGAATGCCGGCGAGCTTTTTACCTTGAAGGTAAATGTCGTTAGGCCACTTCAGTTCAGCATCATCTACACCCAAGTCTTTTAATGCTTCACATACTGCCAAACCCACCATTAACGACAAACCCGCCATGCTTTGGTAACCATCAGGGAAAGACCAATACATAGAAAACGTTAAGCTCCCCCCAATAGGCGCTAACCAGGTTCTACCATGACGGCCACGACCCGCCGTCTGAATTTCAGCGAATATTGCATCACCATCAGCTAATTCATGACGGGCATTAGCAATGCGCTTTTTCATTTCTGTATTAGTAGAAGGTAACACCGACTCAACATCTATCATGGCGCGCTTAGTATTACCTAAGTGCTTCTTAATACTCTCTGCATTTAACAAAGAAAAACCTCGCTCTAAACGGTAACCCTTACCTTTAACTTTAAAAACATCTAATCCCCAGTCAGAAAGCTGAGAAATATGGCCTGCTACAGCAGTACGGGAAAGGCCAACTTGTTGCGCTATGGTTTCACCTGAATGGAAGTGTCCATCAGACAACAAGGCCAATATATGTTTTCTTACTGATTTTGATGCCTGCCTCATAATTGCTGTCTCATAATTGAATGAGTCCTTCCCTACCAACTAAACGTACTTCTGGCTCGAGCGTTATTTTAAATTCACTTTCTACCGAATTCATTATCTCTTTAGCTAGGGCAATTAGGTCATTCCCCTGCGCGTTTCCTATATTAGTTAATACTAGCGGCTGTGTAGGATGACACCTAACGCCATTAAGCGCCTTTCCTTTAAAACCCATCTGATCGATAAGCCATGCAGCAGGTACTTTTACCTGATTTTCTGACACCGGATAACTCGGTATATCAAGATAATGACATTTAAGTTCTTCAAAATGCGCTAATGCAATAACAGGGTTCTTAAAGAAACTACCTGCATTTCCAAGCTCCTTAGGATCAGGAAGCTTGGCTTTTCGCACTTCTATTACCTTATTAAAAATATCTTTCGCACTAGGGGAGTCTATAGGCGACAATTCACCATAACTCGCCACAACGTCGTACGCCTTGGGAAGTGTAAAATTCACTTTGGTGATAAGCGCTTTACCATATAAGGCGTGTTTAAAAATACTATCGCGGTAACCAAACTGGCAATCCGACCCCTTAATAAGAAAGGGCTCTTTTGTTTCAAGTAGTATCGCTTCTATAGAATCTATGAAGGAATGTACCTCTACACCGTAAGCCCCAATATTTTGAATAGGCGATGCGCCTACGGAACCTGGGATCAGCGCAAGGTTTTCAAGGCCAAACCAGCCATTTTGCATACACAGCGATACAAACTCATGCCAATCTTCCCCCGCCCCAACACTAATATGATGATGTGATTCGGTGTCGTAGTGGCTAATACCCTTAATTTTATTTACTAGCACCACTCCTTCGAAGTCATCCAAAAATACAGAGTTACTTCCGCCGCCTAAAATATATGTATTAACTTCTGGATTGTAGGCTTGTAAAAATGAATCTACAGAGTCGAATTCGACGATAGATGCGCAATTCGAAGCTAAGGAAAAAGTATGATATTGCTGTAATGAGGGCATAGCACTTTATAGAAGAATAATAATGCGCTAATGGTAGGTGAAGCTGATGTTAATTAAAAGCGGTTTAGATCAACCGTATTTTTGTTATATACCAACGTGCATATTTTATGGTCAACTCGGAAAAAAATAGCACAACTCGAACTTGGTAAAGACAAAATGCTACTTCTGATTTTAGTCACTTCAGCTGCTGTCTATTTAGGTTAACAAATTAGGAAAGCGTGAGACCGCCATAAAAACTATGAGAGAATTTTTAGTCGCCGAGCCTTCTTTCAAAGGCCTGTCGGACCTCAGGTAGCGATACATTTGTGAGCAATTGTTTCAACAATGCCTTATCGGAGGAAGGTGCTCGATATATTTCCTCTAAAACAAGCTTATACCTAACATCTACTTGTAGTTTAGCATTCTTCACGAAGGTCTTGAACGATGGATCATTAAGCCTAGCATCCATGTATTGACGATAATTCTCAAATGAACTTCCATCAAAAATTAGTTTTTCGCTGTTATAAGAAGACTTAAACCCGTGACGATTACTTTTTAGGGTTTGTGTTCTTTTAGTCGCTATCGTGTTAACGGGCCTTCCGCGTAATAATGTAGCAATGTATTCGAATTCAGAGCGCTCTTTTCGGTGTAAAATAAATGCATTTTTAACCTCGCCGTCTATCACACATTGTGATCTTTGTTCGTTTATAGTTTCTAACTTCTTTCCATTTTCATATCTTTGATTTAATCCATCATCAAGAACATTATGGGGGTTCATTCGTTCGGGACGAAGGTATGATCTATATAGGGTTTTTAACTGCTTTGCGCTTTCCGCTTCATTGATCTTATCGATTGCGGGGCCATAGAGGATTTCCCGTTCTAATTTGTTCTTCCATTGAAACGATATAGTATCAAAATTCCCAATTTGGCTACATATGTCTGAAATTTTATTAGAAAAATTAATTGGCACCCAAAATTCATCAATATCTAGAAACATCAAGGCGTGAAAATCGCGACTGTTACTTTTGCGAAAGGCTTCCCTATAAATATCTACTTGAGGGGTACGAGAGGCAGAGTTAAATATATTATCCGCATTAATCAAATTCACTGGGAGCTTTTTTAATAGAGGAGCTAAATCTTCGGTGTTGTCACTACACCCATTGTAATAAATATCAACCTGTGAAAAACCTACGTACAAATGGTGAAAAATCCATTCTAATAAATAGGCAGATTCATCTTTCGCTATAGCAACAAGCTTGACGGGCTTAACTTCTTTTGGCGAAAAAAAACGTCTTAGCCTAAGCGAAGCAGACTTTTGTAGAAACAGTAATCGTCTTTTAATCGAATAGTATTTTGAAACTAACAAATGGTACTCTGTATACAGGATAGGACATATACTTTATCAGCTAAGCCCTTTGAAAAGTGGCCGATATGATACACAAAATGTAAAAAAGAAATAGCATTTCCTCTATCTATCAAAGTTTGCTCATTCCCCTCATGACCGAGATGAAGCCTAATATTAGGACTGAATGTTTACCAATAATAAGCGCATATTTAGACCCTCTTTAAATTATATCCAACAGTAAATTTAATCTACACACCTGTATTAGAGAAAGGTAATTCGTGTAGTTCCATGTATATATTTCACTGTTTACCGACAATGCTATATTAATAAGCGCTGATCACTTTGCTATTGGGCGATAAATCATAAGGTTAGGTAGTGGCATAAAATATGAATCTTTATTTCTTAAACTTAAACGTTTTGTCTCTTTTTGAAAAGAACGCACTAAAGTAAATGGAGTTTATTATGAACAAGCTTTCACTTTCTATGTTAATGAGCACACTAATTACGAGTTCGGTAATGGCCTCGTCCAACGGTAAGATAGAGACTAGTTTTACCGGGTTAGATTCTGATGGTGACGAATTACTCACATCAAGTGAATTGGAAGGAACATCATTAGCGCCTTATCTAGAAAATATAGACACAAACGGTGACTCTGCTATAAACCTTTCTGAATTTAACGAATACGTAAAAGCAAACACCAGCAAGTTCAGTGAGGATGTTATCGCGACAGTTGACGAAAATAGTGTAGAAGACGCCGTTAGCGTAGAAAAGGTAGATGACGTAGAAAACAGTGCCATGGTATCAGCGGTTGTTGTTAATTTTGAAAAAGCGGATATAAATGGAGATGGTACATTGTCATCTGCTGAAGTATCTAAAGCCAATATAGACGGAAATTTCACTAAAATGGATAAAGATGGGGATGGGGCACTCACCAAAACAGAACTTGAACATTATCTGAAAATGAAAGGTAAGCACTAAGTATCTTTGTTTTCATACAATGAGTACTGCAGATTTAGAACCGGCCTAGCTTGACTTTCTTACACGCATAAAAAAAGGGCTATCCG
>NZ_PYHU01000029.1:0-3133 GCF_003989595.1 Alteromonas sp. KS69
AAATTCGTGGGGATCCCTCAGTGACGGTCCCTATATTTTGTTAACCCTGAATTAAGTACAGTTGTGCAGACATTATTGGTACAAAATTCACTCGATAAATCAATAACAACATCTAAATTGTCACTGATTATAGGGAGCACTAATAAATCGTTATAGAATGTATCCTTATTGATGGAACAAGAGGATCTATCTAGCTCGTTAAGCTCTAGACACAATGGAGGGTCAAACTTAAACCAAGGATTGTCCCTTATACCTACTAGCTTGGTCTTTGGGGTGTTTTGTTTTGTTAAATTCCAGCTTTCAATGTAACCTTTAGGGACATGTTCCCCTTGTTGACTATTCCTAGTCACGGTAGTAACTAGGAAGTCTGGCGCTAAATTTTCTATTTTTTTATTTAGAGCTTGATTCCACTCTAGGCAGTTTAGCGAGGGGGCGTATAACTCATCGCCACTTGATGTGAAGCTACAGCCGCTTTTAATAAACAGATGTAGCTTGAAGCCATGTTTTTCAGAGTATGTTTCAAGCGCCGCTAACCATTGTGCGGCATGTGACCCACCAACAAGTGCAATTGTTTTTTCACCGTCTTTATCACCGTAAGTACATTCTACAATGGAATTGTTAGACATTCCCTGTTCACAGTTGTTAAAAAAACTTTGTTGAATATCCTGCTTTACAACTGAACCATGGGGAAATAATTCGTTCGATTTTAAGGGGGGAAGTACCTTTGTAGTATAGAACTTATGCAAGGCTATAAGACTAGGTTTTTCGATATACTTAAAAGAAATAAATAAGTAGATAATAAAGCAACCGGACAATAAAAATAGCGAAAATAGAACTTTTATAGTCTTCATTGGGCTTGTAATTAATTTATTATTTCGTCTTAATGGCTTCTCGATAAACTCAGTCGTTAAATAAGCTAATATAAAACTCACAGTTATGACAATGAAGCCCTTAAGATTTTCGTCTAAATCCGTTGCACTATAATTGTACAGTAAAATATAAACAGGCCAGTGCCATAAATAAAAATTAAATGAATAATCACCTAATGAAGTAAATACTTTGTGTTTCAAAATTGAAAGACGTAGTCCATGCCGACTCGTAACTATGATTAATACTGCACATATTACTGGTATTAAAGAGCCTAGACCAGGAAGATTTAAAGATGGTGCTATCGAAAAGCCAAATGTTAGGATTAATATTAATGCAAAGTAATGTAAGAAATAGGCTACTTTCCGGTTGATTCTAGTACGATCTAAGTTATTGTAAAGTAATACTCCAGCAATAAACTCCCAGCTCCTCGCTAGAGTATCAAAGTAGGCCCATTGTGGATTAAATTCAGTTATAAAAATTGAGTACATAAATGAGAGCGAAAATAGGGAAATGAAAACTAAATTTGTTAAATTTGATTTTTTTGTTTTCAACTCAATTTTTCTTATTAAAAGAAAAACAATAGGGATGGTAAGATAAAGTTGGATCTGTACTGAGAGCGCCCAAAACTGTTGAAAAACGCTTTTCACTTCATTTTGTAAAAGGTAACTTTTCCCGCTGAATGACAAATACCAGTTTTCTAAAAATAAAAACGTTGCTACTGAATTCTTTATCTCTAACTTATAATTGACAAATGGTACCCAGAGTATGATCGCTACGCAGGTCAAACTAAAAACTAAAAGAGCTGATGGTATAACCCGTCGGAGAGTTTTACTGTAATAACTTACTATTTCTCTAGGATTTATCGCGTCTTTTTTATCGAATGTATATGCGATGAAAAAAGCAGAAACTACAAAGAATATATCTACACCGCCGGATACACTTCCGAACCAGATGTGATAAATAGCTACTAGAAACGCAGCTAAAGTTCGTAGCCCTTGGATTTCGGGTATATACTGGTTTCGCATATTTCAACCTTAAAGAAAACTATTTCTTAATTTATAATTGGAAAAACTTTAATAATTGTGTAGAGTCAATTCTGCACAATTTCTGCTCTACTTCATTTAAAGCTGAATTTTTTATCTTTTAGATAGCAATAGCATATTTTCGAATAAAAATTTTCGTATGAAAGTTAATGATGATTAAATATATGGTCTAAGTATTTTAGTTTTTCGATTGCGTAGTGGGTGCGCATATGATCATCATCTCTATAGAAAAAACCAATTTCTTGGTTTCGTGTTTTACAAATATTCGCTTCACATAGTTTTTCAATAGGGTCAATTATCTCGATGCTATCTAATTCTGATAATTTATTAAAGGCAGCCATTTCTTCTAAATATTCATTTTTGGCAGTCTCCTTAGTTATGTAGTCTGGTAAGCCCTTTCTCATTGAAAGTATGGGTGAAAACTCATCTCCCCTAGGCTCACCAAGCATTAGATAAATCTTAGAAACTTTCGATTTGATCAGTTTTAAGAAGCTATCGTATTCATCAATTCTTTGAAGTGTCGCTTTACTTCTTTCCAATTGATCTATAGGAAGGTAAGAATTAAAGTTATAAAAAGATGTTAAGACTTTGTCGAAAGTTACAGTCTTTATCAACTTCTCGTAAGATTGTAGATTTTGGCAGCTCCATTTAGGGTGTTTCATTGATGGAGTAACGAAACACCCACTCTTGGTTAAAAAGTATATGTTATATGGACTGTTTAAATTTTCGACATATGGGTAGATTTGTTCGATGTGACTTGCACCCATAATAAGAATATTACTATCGGTTTTACCTTTGATAAATCTGATTTCAAGAGAATCTATTTCTAAGTTAGGTTCAGGGTAGTTCCAGTCATCAGTAGCTTCTATAGCTGATTTTACTAAAAGTTGTTCGCCAACTGGTAAGCGAAAAGTCATCCCATTTGTATTGAAAATCAGCAACCCCAATGCCGCAGATATAGTTGCAAAGGGGAGTGGACGAAGTAGGTATTTTGCTTTTTCAATGCCGAAGTCGCTTAATGTTTTAGATTCTATAAATTTAAAGCTAAGGGCGCCGAGGATTAAGGATAGTGGAATACCTATAGCCCACCAATTTTCACCGAGTTCGAAATAGTAACCAGCAACTACAATGTAAGCGATCAATTTAGACCGTCTTTTCCTCATTGAACTACCCCGTAAAATAGTCCCCGTAGATTTTACTCACGGAGACTTAATCGATGT
>NZ_PYHU01000030.1:0-1691 GCF_003989595.1 Alteromonas sp. KS69
CCGGTTGCGCCTAGGTGCATAACTTTCCAATAACGGGCGCAGGTACGTGGGGCATAATGGCGAAGCCGCCCCGCGTGTATGCGTCCCAGCGAACGTAGTGAGTGTGTTGAGTGGGTTGATAATCATTGAGCCTCCTCCCTATCAGCATAAACTGAGTTTATCCTAATAGGCGACCAAACCAAGGGAGAAAACTCAATGAACTTTTATACTAATACACATCCGTACTATTGTGGAATCGATCTTCACACCAGACTGCTTTATGTCTGCATTATTGATAATGAAAACAACATTCTCGTTCACGAAAAAATCGATGATTCACCCGACAAACTGTTAGCGCTTTTAAAGCCATATCTGGGCAATATTGTTGTTGGTGTTGAATGTATGCACTGCTGGTATTGGGTATCCGACTTTTGTGAAGAGCATAATATTGATTTCATTCTTGGCCATGCGCTTTATATGAAGGCCATTCATGCCGGTAAAACGAAGAACGACAAAATTGACGCACTAAAAATAGCGAAGCTAATGCGCGGTGGGAACTTCCCACTCGCGCATGCTTATTCAAAGGAGCATCGCTCTATTCGAGATGCGCTTCGCCGTCGCACCCACATAATGAGAATGAGTGCTCAACTGAAAGCGCATGTTGCCAGCACAGTCAGTCAATACAACTTACCCGCACTAGAAACTCGGTTAGATTTAAGAAACTCACCTGATAGAGAAAAGATGCGTCACTTTTTTCCAGACGAAGCTGTGCAAAAGAGCATGGATTTAAATCTAAATATAATCGAAACAATGGTGAGTGAGCTCTACAAAATTGAACATTATGTAAAGACTCAGGCACAAACACACTGTGCAACAGATTTACATATTCTTAAGTCGTTTCCAGGTATCGGGAAAATTCTAGCCCTTACCATTTTGTATGAAGTTGGCGATATTGAGCGGTTTCCAACAGTTCAGAAGTTTGCTTCGTATTCACGGTTAGTAAAATGCAAAGCAGAATCGGCCGGTAAAACACATGGTACGCAGGGGAATAAGATTGGCAATGCACATTTAAAATGGGCATTTAGTGAAGCAGCGGTGTTATACCTCAAGGGTAATGACAACGCCAAACGATATCTAGCCAAGCTGCAAAAGAGAATGAGCAAGGCGAAGGCTTTATCTGCACTAGCCCATAAAATCGGGCGATGTACTTACTTTATGTTGAAGAACCAGCAGGTATTCGATGAAGAACGCTTTTTAAACGGGTAAGTCGCACGGTGGCATGAGCTTAAAAGTCTAACTGGTTTAATGGTGAGTATCTCATTTATCGCGCAATAGTCTGCCAAAGCAGCATCGATAAATATACCGAAATGCCAAAACCTGTTGGTTTGATTAGACGTGTCCCCGTTGCGCATCTCTACCTTTTTACGAATTTGCTTACACCTTCACTGAACCTGATACTAACTGGTCGATACAGCCACTTAGATTTGAATAGGACAGAGGAAGGTTAACCGATGAATGTCTAGTGCCGTTGCCAGTCAAAAGGAATTGAAAAGCGCAACAACAAGAGCCTCTATATGTGTTTGACGTAGGCAATTTGCCTAACATCAGCCATGACAGACGAAGTAAACGAGTTCTAAAAAGGCAACGGTATTGATCTTGAAATAGTGGTCAAAGGGCTATCTTTTTTCATTGACAGCCCGGAGGCTCATATG
>NZ_PYHU01000031.1:0-88692 GCF_003989595.1 Alteromonas sp. KS69
CCATTCTGCATCGCCTTCAAGGGCTTTAAGTGCAGAACCTTGGATAACTGGAAGGTCATCGCCTGGGAATTCATATTCGCTAAGAAGTTCACGAACTTCCATTTCTACTAGCTCTAGAAGCTCTTCATCATCAACCATGTCACATTTGTTCATGAATACGATGATGTAAGGAACACCAACCTGACGACCAAGTAGGATGTGCTCACGAGTCTGAGGCATAGGGCCATCAGTCGCAGCTACTACTAGGATAGCTCCATCCATCTGTGCAGCACCGGTGATCATGTTTTTAACGTAATCAGCGTGTCCTGGGCAATCTACGTGAGCGTAGTGACGAGTAGGAGTGTCATACTCTACGTGTGAAGTAGAGATGGTGATACCACGAGCTTTTTCTTCAGGCGCGTTATCGATTTGATCGAAAGCCTGAGCTGAACCACCGTATGTCTTTGAAAGAACAGTAGTGATAGCTGCAGTAAGGGTTGTTTTTCCGTGGTCAACGTGGCCGATTGTACCCACGTTTACATGGGGTTTCGTACGTTCAAACTTTTCTTTTGCCATTTTTCTCGTTTCCTAAGTTAAAAGTCCGACCCAAACATAGACCGGACCGAACCTTCATTTAGATTAAATTCTAGATTCAATAATAGCCTGCGCCACATTGTTAGGCGCCTCAGAATAATTGAAGAACTCCATAGAGTATGATGCGCGACCCTGCGTTTGAGAACGCAAGTCGGTAGCATACCCGAACATTTCTGAAAGCGGCACCTTAGCACGTATTATTTTAATACCTGCTACGCCTTCTTCCATACCTTCGATCATGCCGCGACGACGATTTAGGTCACCAACCACATCACCCATCCAGTCTTCTGGAGTAGTTACTTCAACTTTCATCATGGGTTCAAGCAACACCGGATTTGCTTCTGCGGCGCCTTTTTTGAAACCCATAGAGCCGGCGATCTTAAACGCCATTTCAGAAGAGTCAACATCATGGTAAGAACCGTCGAACAAAGTAACCTTTACATCTAGTACCGGATACCCTGCTACAACACCACTTTGCAACTGCTCCTGAATTCCTTTATCAACCGCTGGTATGAACTCTTTTGGTACCACACCACCGACGATGTCATTAACAAATTCGTAGCCTGCGCCTTCTTCTGCTTGTGGCTCAATACGAAGCCACACGTGACCAAATTGACCACGGCCGCCAGACTGACGTACGAATTTACCTTCAACTTCTACTTTCTTGCGAATAGTCTCACGATAAGCAACCTGAGGTTTACCTACGTTACATTCAACTTTAAATTCGCGTTTCATACGATCAACAATGATATCAAGGTGAAGCTCACCCATACCAGAGATAATCGTTTGGCCCGACTCTTCATCAGTCTTCACCTTGAATGACGGGTCTTCAGCGGCTAGTTTACCTAACGCGAGTCCCATCTTTTCTTGGTCAGCCTGAGAGCGAGGCTCAACTGCGATAGAAATTACCGGGTCAGGAAATTCCATACGCTCTAGTGTAATGACATTATTCGGATCGCAAAGCGTATCACCTGTGGTCACATCTTTAAGACCAATAGCTGCGGCGATATCGCCTGCACGAACTTCTTTAATTTCTTCACGGTCTTTAGCGTGCATTTGAACGATACGTCCAAAACGCTCGCGTTTACCTTTCACTGGGTTGTATACCGTATCACCAGTATTAACAACGCCAGAGTAACAACGGAAGAAAGTTAGCGTTCCTACGAATGGGTCGGTAGCGATTTTAAATGCAAGGGCCGAGAATGGCTCGCTGTCGTCTGCATGACGCTCAGCTTCAGTTTCATCTTTATCGTCTAAAACACCCGTAATAGCTTTTACTTCACTTGGTGACGGTAAGTATTCTACTACCGCGTCTAGTACTGCCTGAACACCTTTGTTTTTGAAGGCACTGCCACAGGTGGCAAGAACAATTTCGTTGTTCAGTGTACGGGTACGTAAACCAAGTCGGATTTCAGCTTCAGTTAGCTCTTCGCCTTCTAAATACTTATCCATAAGCTCGTCAGAGGCTTCAGCAGCAGCTTCAATCATCTCTGTACGATACTTTTGTGCGTTGTCTAAATATTGCGCTGGAATATCTTCATAGGTAAACGTCATACCCATGTCTTCGGCATTCCAGTTTATGGCTTTCATCTTAATAAGATCGATTACGCCATGGAACTCTTCTTCAGCGCCCATGTTCAATTGAATAGGAACACAGTTTGCGCCTAAGCGTTTACGGATTTGACCCACAACACGCTCAAAATCGGCGCCAGCTCGGTCCATCTTATTGATGAACACGAGACGTGGCACCTCATATTTGTCAGCCTGTCGCCAGACTGTCTCTGATTGAGGTTCAACCCCAGAAGACCCGCAAAAAACCACTACAGCCCCGTCCAGTACCCGTAATGAACGTTCTACCTCAATGGTAAAGTCCACGTGTCCTGGCGTGTCTATAATGTTTATACGATGCTGATCGAACTGCTTTTCCATGCCTGACCAGAAACAAGTGGTTGCAGCAGACGTGATAGTAATACCACGCTCCTGCTCTTGTTCCATCCAGTCCATGGTTGCAGCACCATCATGCACTTCACCGATTTTATGAGACAACCCTGTATAAAACAGGACTCTCTCTGTGGTCGTGGTTTTACCCGCGTCCACATGAGCCACAATACCAATATTGCGGTAACGCTCAATCGAGGTCTTACGAGGCATACATCTCTCTCAGTTATATTACGTTTATTACCAACGGTAATGAGCAAACGCTTTGTTTGCTTCGGCCATACGGTGAACGTCTTCACGTTTCTTAACCGCAGAACCTTTGTTTTCTGATGCATCAATCATTTCAGCAGCCAGGCGTTGAGCCATTGACTTCTCGCCACGTTTACGAGCAGCATCTACCAACCAACGCATACCTAGGGCATTACGACGAACTGGACGAACTTCTACTGGTACTTGATAAGTTGAACCACCTACACGACGAGATTTAACCTCTACAGTAGGACGGATGTTATCAAGTGCTTCTTCGAATACATCTAGGTGAGCTTTGCTGGTTTTTTCAGCAACAATATCGAGCGCACCGTAAACGATTTTTTCAGCGACTGACTTCTTGCCGTCAAGCATTACGACATTCATGAATTTTGCAAGCAGTTGTGAGCTAAATTTTGGCTCTGGTAGGATTTTACGTTGACCTACGACTCTTCTTCTTGGCATTTCTATTCTCCGTATGAATTCAGGAATTACCCAAAACTCTTAAACTTCAGTTTGGCCTTACTAACGGAGAACCGTTAAGACTTAGGCTTCTTCGCACCGTACTTAGAACGGGCTTGCTTACGATCGTTTACACCTGCGCAGTCTAATGTACCGCGAACTGTGTGATAACGAACACCTGGTAGATCTTTAACACGACCACCACGGATAAGTACTACACTGTGCTCTTGTAGGTTGTGACCTTCACCACCGATGTATGAAGAAACTTCAAAACCGTTAGTTAGACGTACACGACATACTTTACGTAGTGCAGAGTTTGGTTTCTTAGGCGTAGTAGTATATACACGAGTACATACACCGCGTCTTTGAGGACAAGCTTGCAATGCAGCTACGTTGCTTTTTTCAACGGGCTTTTTGCGCGGCTTGCGGACTAACTGGTTAACTGTTGCCATTAACTAGCTCCTGATTAAAAACTACAAAAACCCAATCACTCTGATTGGGTCCATTAAAGCGACTTTTCTAACGTCACTCATTTAATGTTAATACTGTGCTTGTCAGCATTAACTGAGCTCTGATACAAAAAACCGCGCCCATTTTCTTCTGCCTTTTAGAGGTCATCCAAAATCGGGTCGCGGAATATTAATGATCATAGCTCGGCGTGTCAAGCTGTACAAAGGTTAAGCAGGCATTTAACTGCAATCTGTCAGCTTAACATGCCAATTTGTTAGGAGTACGTTAACGTACTCCTACGATCATGCCTTATTCGGCTGAGTCGTCACCGGCGTTAAGTGCTTCGGTTAGTGCCTGTTCTGCATCAGCAGCAGAAACTGACATTTCTTCGATTTCTTCTTTACGACGTTGTGCACGACGTTCATGGTAAGCGAAACCTGTACCCGCTGGAATCAATCGACCCACGATTACGTTTTCTTTCAGACCGCGAAGGTCATCTTCTTTACCTTGAACTGCAGCTTCGGTAAGAACACGTGTTGTTTCTTGGAACGATGCAGCTGAGATGAACGACTCAGTAGATAGCGACGCTTTAGTGATACCAAGCAGTTGTGTTTCATACTGCGCTGGGATCTTACCGTGTTTTTCAACTTCACGGTTGGTCACTTTCACGTTAGACACTTCAACTTGTTCGCCTTCAAGGAACTGAGTATCACCTGAATGGGTAATAACGCACTTACGCAACATCTGACGAATAACAACTTCGATGTGCTTATCGTTAATTTTTACACCCTGTAGACGGTAAACTTCCTGAACTTCGTTCACGATGTAGTTTGCTACAGCAGAGATACCACGTAGACGCAAGATGTCATGCGGTGACTCAGGGCCATCTGCAATAACTTCACCACGTTCCACTTTCTCACCTTCGAACACGTTAAGCTGACGCCATTTTGGAATCATCTCTTCGTATGCATCACCCTCTGGCGGCGTGATAACCAAACGTTTCTTACCTTTGGTTTCTTTACCGAAACCAATAGTACCTGAAACTTCAGCAAGGATAGCTGGCTCTTTAGGCTTACGTGCTTCAAACAAGTCGGCTACGCGAGGTAGACCACCCGTGATATCACGTGTCTTCGAGCTTTCTTGAGGTATACGTGCTAACACGTCACCTTCGTTAGCAACCTTACCTTCTTTCGCTTCGATAGTCGTAAAGCTTGGCAGGCGAATCTCTTGAAGACCGAACTCATCACTTTCTAGGATAAGTTTAGGTTCTTTAGAGTTACTCTTCGCAAGATCTTTAACTACGATACGCGTAAGACCAGTTAGTTCGTCTTGTTGCATCTCGGTGTTAGAGTCGTCGATGTCGGCGAAGCTAATCTTAGCTGCACGTTCAGTAACGATTGGGTGACTATGCGGATCCCAGTTAGCAACAACGTCGCCAGCTGCAATAGTTGCACCGTCATCCACGCTAAGTACAGCACCGTAAGGTACTTTATAGCGCTCTTTCTCACGACCTTGTTCATCGATAACAGTAAGTTCTGTTGAACGAGAAACAATAACCACTTTGCCGTCTGAGTTACGTACTGATTTTTCATTGTGTAGCTTAAGGCTACCCGCAGTTTTAACCTGAACGCTGTTCTCAGCAGAAGCTCGTGATGCCGCACCACCGATGTGGAACGTACGCATGGTAAGCTGTGTACCTGGTTCACCGATTGACTGTGCGGCAATAACACCCACAGACTCACCGCTTCCAACCATATGTCCGCGAGCAAGGTCACGACCATAACAGTTTGCACACACACCGAAGTCGTTATCACAGGTGATAACCGAGCGTACTTGAATTTGGTCAACAGAGTTAGCTTCAAGCATGTCTACTAGCGCTTCGTCTAGTAACACATTACGCTCAACCAATACTTCTGTAGTACCTGGTTTAACTACATCTTCTGCAACTACACGACCTAGTACACGCTCACGAAGTGGTTCTACAACGTCACCACCTTCAATTAGCGGTGTCATCTGAACACCACCGAAGGTGCCACAGTCGTCGTTAGTAATAACCAAATCTTGTGCAACATCTACTAGACGACGAGTTAGGTAACCCGAGTTCGCAGTCTTAAGTGCTGTATCGGCTAGACCTTTACGCGCACCGTGAGTAGAGATGAAGTACTGAAGTACGTTAAGACCTTCACGGAAGTTAGCCGTGATTGGCGTTTCGATGATTGAGCCATCTGGCTTAGCCATCAGACCACGCATACCCGCTAGCTGACGAATCTGAGCGGCACTACCACGAGCACCAGAGTCGGCCATCATATAAACAGAGTTAAATGAGGTTTGCTCTTCTTCTTCGCCATCGCGGTTAATTACGATGTCAGTCTTAAGGTTATCCATCATGGCCTTGGCAACTTTTTCGTTGGCATTTGACCAGATATCGATAACTTTGTTGTAGCGCTCACCGGCGGTTACAAGACCATTTTGGAACTGTTCCTGGATCTCGATAACTTCGGCTTCTGCAGCGTCGATAATATCTTTCTTCGCAGCTGGGATTACCATGTCATCGATACCAACAGATGCACCCGCAATCATTGCGTAGTGGAAACCGGTATACATGATTTGGTCAGCAGCGATTACTGTGTCTTTAAGACCCAGTGTACGGTAACAAGCGTTAAGCAAACGTGAAATCTGCTTTTTGCCCATTGCCTGGTTGATAATTTCAAACGGCAAACCTTTAGGTAGCATCAATGAGAAAATTGCACGACCAACAGTAGTATCTGTTAGCGTTACTTTCTCAGTTTTCACGCCATCTTCGTCAATGTCGTATTCAGTGATACGTACTTTAACGCGTGAGTGAAGTTCTGCGTTACCTGTGCGGTATGCTTTTTCTGCTTCATTCGGGCTGGTAAATACCATTGCCTCGCCTAAGCCGTTCACTTTGTCACGGGTTAGGTAATAAAGACCCAATACAACGTCCTGTGAAGGAACGATGATAGGTTCACCATTTGCAGGTGACAGAATGTTGTTGGTCGACATCATCAACGCACGTGCTTCAAGCTGAGCTTCAATAGTCAGCGGCACGTGTACAGCCATTTGGTCACCATCGAAATCGGCGTTGTAGGCCGCACATACTAGTGGGTGAAGCTGAATCGCTTTACCTTCGATAAGGGTTGGTTCAAATGCCTGGATACCCAAACGGTGAAGTGTTGGTGCACGGTTAAGCATAACAGGGTGTTCACGGATAACGTCATCTAGTACGTCCCATACCTCTGGTGCTTCACGTTCAACCAGCTTCTTCGCTGCCTTGATAGTTGTTGCTAAACCACGACCTTCAAGTTTTCCATAGATAAACGGCTTGAATAACTCAAGTGCCATTTTCTTAGGAAGACCACATTGGTGAAGACGTAATGTAGGACCAACGGTAATTACAGAACGACCAGAGTAGTCAACACGCTTACCAAGTAGGTTCTGACGGAAACGACCTTGCTTACCTTTAATCATATCGGCAAGTGATTTAAGAGGACGTTTGTTAGAACCTGTGATAGCGCGGCCACGACGACCGTTATCTAGTAGTGCATCTACCGCTTCCTGAAGCATACGTTTTTCGTTACGCACGATAATGTCAGGCGCCGCAAGGTCTAGAAGACGCTTAAGACGGTTGTTACGGTTGATAACACGACGGTATAAATCGTTCAGGTCAGACGTTGCAAATCGACCACCATCCAGAGGTACCAACGGACGAAGATCCGGCGGAAGTACTGGAAGTACAGTCAAGATCATCCACTCTGGCTTGTTGCCAGACTGTTGGAATGATTCAAGCAACTTAAGACGCTTGGTGATTTTCTTACGCTTAGTTTCAGAGTTGATTGAAGGCAACTCTTCACGCATGGAAGCTACGTCAGCATCTACATCTAACACTTTTAAAAGGTCAAATACGGCTTCAGCACCCATTTTTGCGTCAAACTCGTCACCGTGCTCTTCAAGTGCATCCAAGTAATCTTCTTCGTTAAGAAGTTGGCTGCGCTCAAGGGTAGTCATACCCGGCTCGGTTACTACGTAAGATTCAAAATATAGTACACGTTCAATATCACGAAGTGTCATATCAAGCATTAAGCCGATACGAGACGGAAGTGATTTAAGGAACCAGATGTGTGCAACTGGGCTTGCCAGTTCAATGTGACCCATACGCTCACGACGTACTTTAGTTAGGGTTACTTCAACACCACATTTTTCACAGATAACACCACGGTGCTTCAGACGCTTATACTTACCACAAAGACATTCGTAGTCTTTAACTGGTCCGAAAATACGCGCACAAAACAGGCCGTCACGTTCTGGTTTGAACGTACGGTAGTTAATTGTTTCTGGCTTCTTAACTTCACCAAAAGACCATGAACGAATCATGTCAGGTGAAGCAAGACCGATTCGAATATTATCGAATTCTTCAGTCTTGTTTTGTTGCTTTAGAAACTTTAATAAGTCTTTCACATTACTCTCCCAGCGGAGTCAGTCTCTAGAACCCGGCGCAAGCGCCGGGCCATCTCTTGTCATAACGTGGCGATTGCCGTGTTACTTCTCTTCCAACTCGATGTTGATACCCAACGAGCGGATTTCTTTAAGTAATACGTTGAATGATTCTGGCATGCCAGGTTCCATTCTGTGGTCACCATCGACGATGTTCTTGTACATCTTAGTACGGCCGTTAACATCATCCGACTTAACAGTAAGCATTTCCTGAAGGGTATATGCTGCACCGTAAGCTTCAAGGGCCCACACTTCCATCTCTCCGAAGCGCTGACCACCGAACTGAGCTTTACCACCCAGCGGCTGTTGTGTAACAAGGCTGTACGAACCAGTTGAACGAGCGTGCATTTTGTCGTCAACCAAGTGGTTCAGTTTCAGCATGTACATGTAACCAACCGTAACAGGACGCTCAAACTCGCGACCAGTACGACCGTCGAACAACGAAATCTGACCGCTTTCAGGAATGTCAGCTAACTTCAACATTTCCTTAATTTCAGATTCACGTGCACCGTCGAATACAGGTGTTGCAATTGGAACACCCTTACGTAGGTTGTTTGCAAGACGTGTAATTTCGTGGTCGGTGAAGTTATCGATGTCCACTTCTTGGTGATTCTCGCCAAGCTCATAAATTTCTTTCAAGAAATTACGAAGCTTCTGCATCTCTTCATGCTCTTTGAGCATGCGGTCGATTTTCACACCAAGACCGTGAGCAGCCATACCCATATGTGTTTCTAGGATCTGACCGATGTTCATCCGCGATGGTACACCTAGTGGGTTCAATACGATGTCTACCGGCGTACCGTTAGCATCATATGGCATGTCTTCCACAGGCTGAATCGTTGAAATTACACCTTTGTTACCGTGACGACCGGCCATCTTATCACCAGGCTGGATGTGACGCTTAACAGCTAGGTAAACCTTAACAATCTTAAGGACACCAGGTGCTAGGTCATCGCCTTGTGTGATCTTGCGACGCTTAGTTTCAAACTTCTTATCGAAGTCTTCTTTGATTTCTGCGTGCTGATCAGCAATTTGGTCGATCTCAAGCTGAACGTCTTCGTCGTTTAATGCAATTTCAAACCACTTCTCACGCGGTAGGCTGTCAAGCTTAGCTTGTTCAACACCAGAGCGTAGTAATGCGTTTTGTGCACGAGCAAAGATACCGTCTGCAAGAATTTCAAATTCGTCAGTAAGGTCTTTCTTAACCTGACGAAGTTGCATGTCTTCAATTTCAAGCGCACGTTTGTCTTTCTCTACGCCGTCACGGGTAAAGACTTGAACGTCGATAACCGTACCGTGAACAGAGTTAGGCACACGTAGTGACGTATCTTTTACGTCAGACGCTTTTTCACCGAAGATTGCTCTTAATAGTTTTTCTTCTGGCGTAAGTTGAGTTTCACCTTTAGGTGTTACTTTACCTACCAGAATGTCGCCGCCTTTCACTTCCGCACCAATGTAAACAACACCTGATTCATCAAGTTTGCTTAGTGCAGATTCGCCAACATTCGGAATATCAGAAGAAATCTCTTCTGGCCCAAGCTTAGTATCACGAGCAATACAGCTTAGTTCTTGAATGTGGATAGTGGTGAAACGGTCTTCCTGAGCTACACGCTCAGAGATAAGGATTGAATCCTCGAAGTTATAACCGTTCCAAGGCATGAACGCGATACGCATGTTCTGACCAAGCGCAAGATCGCCCAAGTCAGTAGATGGACCGTCAGCCAATACATCGCCAGCAACAATCGGGTCGCCCACACTACAAGTAGGACGCTGATTGATACAGGTGTTCTGGTTAGAACGTGTGTATTTAGTCAGGTTGTAGATGTCGATACCTGCTTCACCAGGAAGCATTTCATCTTCTTCTACTTTAATAACGATACGGCTAGCGTCAACATAGTCAACTCTACCACCACGCTTAGCAACTACAGTAACACCTGAGTCAACAGCAATGGTTCTTTCCATACCGGTACCAACAAGCGGCTTATCAGCACGTAATGTAGGTACAGCCTGACGTTGCATGTTCGCACCCATCAATGCGCGGTTAGCATCATCGTGTTCTAGGAACGGAATGATACTCGCAGCGATTGAAACGATTTGCTGTGGAGAAACGTCCATGTACTTGATGTCTTCTTTCGGCATCAAGGTGGTTTCACCACGGTGACGACATGGAATAAGGTCGTCTACTAGCTCACCGTTTGCGGTTAAAACAATGTTTGCCTGTGCAATTGCGAATTGACCTTCTTCAATTGCAGACAAGTAATCGATTTCTTCACTTACCACACCATCAACAATGCGACGGAACGGCGTTTCAAGGAAACCAAAGTCATTGGTACGCGCGAAGCTTGCCAATGAGTTGATCAAACCGATGTTTGGACCTTCAGGCGTCTCGATAGGACACAGACGACCGTAGTGCGTAGGGTGTACGTCACGTACTTCGAAGCCTGCACGCTCACGCGTAAGACCACCCGGGCCTAATGCAGAAATACGACGCTTATGCGTTACTTCTGATAACGGGTTGTTTTGGTCCATGAACTGAGAAAGCTGTGATGAACCGAAGAACTCTTTAACCGCAGCCGAAATAGGCTTAGCGTTAATAAGGTCTTGCGGCATAATGCTATCAAGGTCGCCTAAGCTTAGACGCTCTTTAACAGCACGCTCAACACGTACTAAACCAACACGGAATTGGTTTTCAGCCATTTCACCCACAGAACGGATACGGCGGTTACCCAAGTGGTCGATATCGTCCACTTCATCTTTACCGTCACGAATCTCGATAAGTTGCTTCATTACTGAAACAATATCGTCTTTATCTAGGGTGCCTGAACCAATCAATTCTTCACGGCCTAAACGGCGGTTGAACTTCATACGACCTACAGAAGATAGGTCATAACGCTCATCTGAGAAGAAAAGGTTTTGGAATAAGGTTTCTGCTGCGTCTTTTGTTGGTGGCTCACCAGGACGCATCATGCGGTAAATTTCAACAAGCGCTTCTAGGCGGTTTGTTGAAGAGTCGATACGCAATGTGTCAGAAATGTATGAACCATGGTCCAATTCATTAATGTACAAAGTTTCGAACTCTTTAATACCAGCTTGGCTTAGTGCCGCTAAGTTCTCAAGCGTTAACTCTTCGTTAGCGCTAACGATAACTTCGCCAGTATCTTCATTTACGTATGTTGCCGCGAATACGCGACCAATTAGGTAATCTGCTGGAACTTCAAGTTCAGATAAACCCGCTTTTTCAAGCGCACGGGTATGACGTGCAGATACACGACGACCGGTTTCAACAACAACATTACCTTCACCGTCAATGATATCGAATGCTGCGGTTTCGCCACGAAGACGATCTGGCACCACTTCCATCATTAACTTGTCTTTATCGATACGTACACTGACTTTCTCGAAGAACGTATCCAAGATTTCTTCTGATGTCATTTCAAGCGCGCGTAAGATGATTGTTGCTGGCAACTTACGACGACGGTCAATACGAACAAACAGGTTATCTTTTGGATCGAACTCGAAGTCAAGCCAAGAACCACGGTAAGGAATTACACGTGCATTATAAAGCACTTTACCTGACGAGTGAGTTTTGCCTTTATCGTGATCGAAGAACACACCAGGTGAACGGTGTAGCTGTGACACGATAACACGCTCTGTACCATTGATAACGAACGTACCGTTCTGAGTCATCAATGGGATTTCGCCCATGTACACTTCTTGTTCTTTAATGTCTTTTACGGTACCTGGCGCAGCGTCTTTATCAAACAATACTAACCGTAGTTTTACTCTTAATGGAGCAGAGAATGTGACGCCACGAATTTGACATTCTTTAACGTCGAATACTGGCTCTCCCAAACGGTAGCTAACATATTGAAGCTCCGAGTTACCTGAGTAGCTTTTTATCGGAAAAACGGAACGAAATGCTGCTTCCAAGCCGTATTGAGCATCGGCGTCGATCTCAATAAACTTTTTGAAAGAATCAAGCTGAATTGAAAGAAGGTATGGAATTTCCAATACCTGTGGGCGTTTGCCAAAATCCTTACGGATACGTTTCTTTTCGCTATAAGAGTAAACCATGGGTTCCTCAGCCTGCTGATTTATGACCCAACCTGCTGCATTATGCATCGCGACGAGTGCTTCAAGCTATGAGCTTCGTGTTGAATTGCGCATAAGCAACAAACTTCCACAACCCTTTTTCGGGGCAATTCCACAGCATACAACAAAATTTAACCAATTATTAGTTAACTTGTTGGTTTTATGCTTTTATGTGTCATTTCCGAGGTGCGCATTTAGTAGTGTAGTCAAGGGTTAGAATCTACACACTGTACAGCGCAAAAAGGCTGGTGGTTTAAAAAACCACCAGCCTTGCCGTCTCAGGCAAATAATCTAAACAAATAGATTACTTAACTTCAACTTCAGCACCAGCTTCAGTTAGCTGTGCTTTAAGTTCTTCAGCTTCTTCTTTGCTTACGCCTTCTTTGATAGCTTTAGGAGCAGATTCAACTACTTCTTTAGCTTCTTTAAGACCTAGGCCAGTCGCTGCGCGAACTGCTTTGATTACTGCAACTTTGTTTGCGCCGAATGAAGTCATTACAACGTCAAACTCAGTCTTTTCTTCAACTGCTGCTGCTTCGCCCGCTGCTGGACCAGCTACAGCTACTGCTGCAGATGCGTCAACACCGAATTTTTCTTCAGCTGCTTCGATAAGCTCAACCAATTCCATAACTGGCATTTCAGCAATCGCGTTTAAGATATCTTCTTTAGTTAGAGCCATGTGGTCTAAACTCCTGGGTTTTTAAAATGTTAAAAAAATCAATATGCCAAAAACGGGAATTACTTCTCGTCTTTGATCGCCGCCAATACGCGCACAAACTTGGTAGGTACTTCGTTGATAGTACGAACGAATTTCCCAACCGGTGCTTTGAAGGTTGCAAGAAGTTTTGCAAGCGCTTCGTCGCGAGTAGGAAGTGAAGCAACTGCGTCCAATTTATCTGGACCAAGAAGACCACTACCAATAGATAGAGCGGTTACGTTCAACTTATCGTTTTGCTTCGCAAAGTCTTTGAAAAGACGTGCTGCACCACCAGGTGCCTCAACTGAGAAGCCGTAGATAAGAGGACCAGTAAGGGCGCTATCTAAGTCTGCAAATTTACTGTCTGCCAATGCACGCTTAGCTAGAGTGTTACGTATAACCTTAAGGTATACGCCTTGCTCACGAGCTTTTACGCGAAGGTCAGTCAGTTCTGCAACTTCCATCCCACGGTATTCAGCGACGGCAACGGATAGAGCGCGAGACGCAACTTCAGAAACTTCTGCTACGATCTCTTTTTTTGCTGCTAAACCTAGTGCCACTGAGTTCACCTCTTTGTATCTGACTTTGTATACAGTTACCTGTTTACGCCATCAGGGTTCACAGATTGATATCAACATAATTGATGATACCGCTCTACGGTGTTTGTTACCCCAGAGAGTCTGAGTCAAACCACCGTCTGCGCAGGTTGTTCTATTAAGCGATATGTTTAATGTGAAAGTTCTCTTACCTCAATCACCACATCGCACCTGCGGTCTTGGACGGGAGTTGCCAATCAGCACTGCTGTATTGACGACTCCAACCCATTACCTTTACAGAGAAGCCGAGTTGCCTCGGCAGGCTATTAAAGACCTACTGAAGCTTTATCTAGAGATACGCCAGCGCCCATAGTGGTGCTTAGGCTGATCTTCTGGATATAAGTACCTTTAGCAGAAGAAGGCTTAGCTTTCTTCAATGCTTCTAGTAATGCTTCAAGGTTCTCTTGAATTTGGTTTGTTTCGAACGCAATCTTACCAATGCTAGCATGGATGATACCGTTCTTATCGTTACGGTAGCGAACCTGACCAGCTTTAGCGTTCTTAACAGCAGTAGAAACGTCTGGCGTTACTGTACCCGTTTTAGGGTTAGGCATTAGGCCACGTGGACCTAAGATTTGACCCAGTTGACCAACAACACGCATAGCGTCTGGGCTGGCAACAACAACGTCAAAGTTCATTTCGCCTTTCTTCACTTGCTCAGCAAGGTCTTCCATACCAACGATATCAGCACCAGCTTCTTTAGCGGCTTCAGCGTTAGCACCTTGAGTAAATACTGCAACGCGAACGTCTTTACCAGTACCGTTAGGTAGTACAGTAGCACCACGAACGTTTTGGTCAGATTTCTTAGCGTCGATACCAAGGTTTACTGCAACATCAACGCTTTCAGCGAATTTAGCTGTCGCTAATTCTTTAAGCAAAGCAACTGCTTCGTTGATTTCGTATTCTTTAGTCGCGTCTGTTTTTTCGCGGATAATGCGAGCGCGTTTAGATAATTTAGCCATTCGATTAGTCCTCTACGTTCAAGCCCATTGAGCGAGCAGAACCCGCGATAGTGCGAACCGCTGCATCTAGGTCAGCTGCAGTTAAGTCTGGTTCTTTAGTTTTGGCGATTTCTTCCAACTGAGCGCGAGTAACAGTACCCACTTTTTCAGTGTTAGGACGGCCAGAACCGCTCTTGATGCCCGCTGCTTTCTTAAGCAGGTAAGACGCAGGAGGAGTCTTAGTTTCGAATGTGAAAGAACGATCTTCATAAACCGTAATTTCTACAGGTACCGGAGCACCTTTCTCAAGGCTATCTGTTTTTGCGTTAAACGCTTTACAGAATTCCATGATGTTCACACCGTGTTGACCTAGTGCAGGACCAACTGGTGGACTTGGGTTAGCAGCGCCTGCTGCAACCTGAAGCTTAATAATACCGCTTACTTTTTTAGCCATTTTAAATGCTCTCTTGTTTGGGTATAGCGCCTTGCAAGTACAGAGATTACCTGCTCAATCGGCTTCCCGTTTCCGTTTAAAAGGGCGCGCATTATATAAGGTGTTCAAATGGTATGCAAGCATAAATGTGACTAAAAAACGATCTCATGGCCAGTTTTATTAAATATTCAGGGTTGTCAAAATTAACGCGGCTTTGGTGTAAGTTGCACTAAGCCTTAATTTTAACAAATAAGGCTTATTTAATACTATGAGAGAACTAATCGAATTAAACAAAGAAGAAGTGTCCCAAGTGTCTGGAGCGTTGTGGGGAGTTGGAGGGGGTGTGGCTTCAGGTGCAATTGTCAACGTACTTTCAGACGCCGAAGATGCAGCAACAACAGATGAATAAAAAAAATGGAACATGCCACTAAATTTCTAGTCTGGATGGTTTGCCTTATCATAGTCAACTGCATTTTAAAGCGCGCTTTAAATGTCGGATTTTGGGACTCTTTTAGTAGTAGCAAAAAAATATCCCAAAACACGAGCCTAATTCTGCAATTTATATTTTCATTTTTTGCTTTTTTGAGCGTGTTTGTGTGGGTGAATTAACAACCTATTTTTTACAAAAAAAGAAGTAATGATGTTTCACCCATTACTATCTGAATAACACAAAAGCTCCTCATACAAAAAAGCCCCTATTAAGGGGCTTTTTTATATGAATTTAGAGATAGATAAAAAGACCTAGCCTTTTTCTACCTGTCCGAATTCTAGATCTACCGGTGTAGAACGACCGAAGATAAGTACCGACACTTTTACGCGGCTCTTTTCGTAGTCTACTTCTTCTACCACACCATTGAAGTCTGCAAATGGACCGTCTGTAACGCGAACCACTTCGCCTGGCTCGAACAATGTCTTCGGCTTAGGCTTATCAACTGATTCTTCAAGACGGTTAAGAATGGCGTCTGCTTCTTTTTGGGTAATTGGCATTGGGCGGTCAGAAGTACCACCGATGAAACCAAGTACACGAGGAACGCTTTTCACTAAGTGCCAAGATTCTTCGTTCATTGCCATTTCTACCAATACGTAACCTGGGTAGAACTTACGCTCAGATTTACGCTTTTGGCCAGCACGCATTTCAACAACTTCTTCAGTCGGAACTAGAATCTGACCGAAGTGCTCTTCCATACCGTGCATCTTGATATATTCAAGTAGCGTTTTTTGAACGCGACCTTCGTACTGAGAATATGCTTGTACTACGTACCATCTTTTTTTAATTTCTTCTTCAGACATACGTTATGCTCCTATTCCAGTAATGTATCCAACAACACGAACGATAATACCATCTAATCCCCAAAGGATTAATGCCATTACCAACGTAGCCGCTAGTACGATGATAGTAGTTTGGTTTGCTTCTTGACGGGTCGGCCATACTACTTTGCGAACTTCAGTGCGCGACTCTTTAGCAAAGCTAAGGAAAGTGCTGCCTTTAACCGTTGATGCTGCAATAAAACCAGCAACAACCACTACCACTACTGCGGTAACTGCACGGTATAATACTGAAATTTCACCGAACACTGTGTTGGCCGTAACCAATCCAGCAAGTAGGGCAAATACCACTACCCATTTAAACATGTCCAATGCATTGGACTGATTTTCCGTCTTTTCGCTCATGTCACGATCCTAGCACTACAGCGTCGTTTTGCTCGCGCTAATACGCGAACTTGTAATTTGGCAGGGGTGGAGGGACTCGAACCCCCAACCATCGGTTTTGGAGACCGCTGTTCTACCAATTCGAACTACACCCCTGTGGTGTTTAACTCACAAATTTTACTTACACTACCCTTGGGAATTCAGCGTCATTTCAATGGAAAGTGCGGTATCGCAAGGGAGGGAGGCGTATTATACTCAAGATAACAAGCGGCACAAGGTTTTTGTTAACCATGTTGGTGGTAATTCCCTCAGTGCAAGTTGTTCTGCAACTTACTGTGCCGTTAAACTCGTTATCTCAGTGAAAAACTATTCCACGCCAATAAAGCCGCCTGTTTGATGTGCCCATAACTTGGCGTAAATACCATTATGTGCAATCAATTCGGCATGTGTCCCCTGCTCTACTATCTGCCCTTTTTCTAACACTAATAATCGGTCCATTTGCGCAATCGTTGAAAGCCTATGCGCGATAGCCAATACGGTTTTACCTTCCATCACTTTATCTAGACTTGCTTGAATAGCGGCTTCAGCTTCTGAGTCTAAGGCAGAAGTGGCTTCATCTAAGATTAATACTGGCGCGTCTTTCAGTAGCACGCGAGCAATCGCAATACGTTGTCGTTGCCCGCCCGATAGCTTCACGCCTCGCTCCCCAACATGGGCGTCGTAGCCTGTTCTTCCTTGGCTGTCAGTGAGCGTGAGAATAAACTCGTGAGCTTCTGATAGCTTGGCGGCGTTTATCATTTCTTCTTCGCTGGCATTGGTGCGCCCGTAAAGAATGTTGTCACGTACTGACCTGTGCATAAGCGAGGTATCTTGCGTCACCATGCTAATTTTAGCCCGCAGGGTTTCTTGGCCAACTTGGGTTATATCTTGCCCATCAATAATAATGCGCCCCGATTGGGTATCGTAAAATCGCATCAGCAAATTAACCAATGTTGATTTACCCGAACCTGAACGCCCTACCAAGCCCACTTTTTCACCCGGGTGTATGGCAAGCTCTAGATTAGAAAATACATCGATGGGTTGGTTATCTGCACCTGCGTAGGCAAAGTCCACGTTATCAAACTTAATACCACCACCCTGCACACTTAGCGCTGTGGCTTTAGGCTTATCTTTCACTGCGATAGGTTGGGCTAGGGTATTCATACCATCTTGCACCGTGCCTAGGTTTTCAAACAAGCCCGATACTTCCCACATGATCCAATGCGACATTCCATTTAGGCGAAGAGATAAACTAATCGCAATGGCAATATCGCCAGGTGTGGCCAAATTTTCCATCCATAAATACACAGACAATGCGCCAATGGTAAACACCAATATGGCATTCGACATTTCAACGCAAAACTCTAGTACCGTCACTAAACGCATTTGTGGATAAACAGTTTTTAAGAAGCCATCCATGCTTTCTCTGGCGTAGTCAGCTTCCCGGCGGCTATGAGAAAATAACTTTACTGTCGTGATATTAGTGTAACTATCTACAATTCGACCCGTCATCATAGAGCGCGCGTCGGCCTGCTTTTGTGACACTTCTTTAAGCTTGGGTACCAACATGCGCAAGATGAACATGTACACAAAAAACCACACCACAAGCGGCACCGCTAAGCGCCAATCAGTACTGAACACCAGTACCACCATAGAAATAAAGTAGACGCTGATATACACCAGTAAATCGAGGACTTTGGTTACGGTTTCACGTACCGATAGCGCGGTTTGCATGACTTTTGTAGCCACGCGACCCGCAAATTCATCGTGGAAAAAGGTTAAGCTTTGGCCGAGTAAATAGCGGTGGGCTTGCCAGCGAATACGCATGGGGAAATTTCCCATAAGCGACTGGCGTGAAAACAATGAACGTAACAGGATAAAGCCTGGAATCAGCACTAGCACGGTAACGGCCATGCCAATTAAGGTCCATTTTTGCTCGGCTAAAAAAGTTTCTCGGTTTTGTTCTGAAAACCAATCTACTAATTGGCCCAAGAAACCAAACAGCGCCACTTCTAGCACCGCAACAATGGCACTTAAAATAGAGACGGTGGCAATAACACCCCACATTCCTTGGGTGTAGTACTTACAAAAGGCAACAATACCTGTTGGAGGTTGCCCTGGTGGGGCTTTTGGGAAAGGCTGTGTTAATCGTTCAAAAAATGAAAACATGCAACAAAACTCGTGTCGTTCTACATCAACTTCGTTTAATTACGTCATTCTACACGATATGTTCAATGCTCGGGTTTAAAACATCGGCTTACTCATCGTTGTAGCCTAAGTTTCTCAGAATACTCTCTACCTTTTCGCTATGCTGCGCTTGCCACTGCTGAAGTGTCATGGCTGCATCTTTTTCACCACGGGCAAAGGCTATATCAAAAGCTTCTTGTGCTTGTGCTTGCGGAATTACCACAATACCTTCTTCGTCAGCCACGATGATGTCACCGGCATTCACCGTCACGCCACCACATTGAATAGGCTGATTGAGGGGCGATATACACTTTTTAGCGCCCGGCTTAGGAATTACACCGCGAGCAAAGACAGGGAATTGATTTTCTCGGGTTTCAGCCAAGTCTCTTATGACACCGTCAATAATAAACCCTTTAATACCTCTAGACTGTGCAATTGCACACACGTTACCGCCCGCCACCGCGAATTTCTCATCCGCCTCAACCACGATGATATCGCCAGCGTTAGCGCGATAAATAGCCGCATGAAGCATAAGGTGATCTCCTGCCTCGCATTTCACTGTAAAAGCAGGCCCAGCAATACGGGGGATCGGTTGCCACAATGGCTTAATTCTATAATCCATAAACTGCTTGCGAGGCAATGCGTCGGCGTACTCGCAAGGTGACACGGTATCGAATTGAATCATGTTAATTCCTTCAATATTAAGTGAAGTGCAAAAGTGATTTTGCCAGCCCAATGTAGTCAATATATCGAAATTAGACACAGAAGTTGTTACAAGCTATGTATTTTCACTATAAGTGCTTTTTCTAATGGAAGGAGCGTGATAAATATTAGGGTAAGAAAATACTGTCTTTTGCGCCTTATTTTTAAAGACACTTATTTTAAAGGCTCTAATTTTAGAGAGCATACACTCACCCGTGCATCACCAAATAGCAATAAAGGCCATAGTCGGTATTCAGCCAACGAGATATGCACTTAACGACACAATTTAATCACGACTTGGTTCACACCAGCTTATAAAAATAGGAATTACAATCAATGTTGAAAAGCGTAGTTAGCTTAAGCGTTGCATTAGCACTCACTGCATGTAGCCCACAAAATACACAACCTGAAAGCCAAGCCCCAACCGCGGTAACGCAACAAAAAGAATTAAAGTCTGGCGTGAACAAAGAAAACATGGATTTAACGGCCGATCCAGGCAACGACTTCTTCCAATACGTGAATGGCACGTGGGTGGATAACCTTGAAATCCCAGCCGATAAATCGAGTTACGGCGCTTTCACCATTTTGCGTGATGAATCTCAAGATCATGTGATGAAGATTATTAAAAGTTCTGCCGAAGGCGACTTTGCAGATGGCACCGATGAACAAAAAGTGGGCGACTTCTATCGTGCTTACATGGATACGGATACGCTAAATGAGTTGGGTATAAGCCCAATTAATGCCGACATTGAAAAAATTGAAGCTATCACAAATTACGATGAATTAGCGGCATACTTTGCCTATGCCATTCGGTACGGCTATGTGACCCCATTCAACGTTGGCCAAAATGCAGATTTCAAATCGCCAGAGTCTTATATGATTTATACATGGCAGTCTGGCCTTGGTCTGCCTGAGCGAGATTACTACTTTAAAGACGACGCAAAATCACAAGAAATTCGCGATGCCTACGTTAAACATATTGAAACTATGTTTACCCTCGCTGAATTTGATGCGCCATCAGATAACGCACAAATGTTGTTTGATATGGAAAGCCGTATTGCCGAGCTTCATATGAAGAAAGAAGAAGTACGTAATTGGGCGGCTAACTACAATAAAGTGCCTGTGTCAGACCTAAGCACTCTTATGCCTAACTTCCCGTGGTCACTTTTTCTTAATGAAATGGAATTGGACGACGTAGACAGCATTGTGTTTTTACAAACTGATTTCATGAAGCAAATGGATACGTTCATCACTGAAACCTCTCTGGAAGATTGGAAAGTATTTCTAAAATGGGGCTTACTTAATGCCTCAGCCAGTCGTTTGAGTGAAGATTTTGACACCGCTAATTTCAACTTTTACAGCAAAACACTCCGCGGTGTCGAAGAGCCTGAGCCACGCTGGCGCAGGGCTGTTAGCCTTTCTAATGCGCATGTTGGCGAAGTTATCGGTAAAGTTTATGTGAAACAATACTTCCCGCCTGAAGCCAAAGAGCGTATGACCGACATGGTGAGCAATCTTTTACTTGCCTACAAGGACAGTATTGAAAAGCTAGATTGGATGACAGATGAAACCCGTGAGCAGGCGTTAGATAAGCTCTCTAAATTCACGGTTAAAATTGGTTACCCCGATACGTGGAAAGACTATTCTCAGCTGGTAGTGAAAGGCAGCGATTTATTTGGCAACTTAAAGCGTTCAGCCGATGTTGCTTACGAAGAAATGCTTAAGAAACAAGGCGGCCCAGTGTGGAAGCATGAGTGGGGTATGACGCCTCAAACCGTTAATGCTTACTACAACCCAACGGCGAATGAAATTGTTTTCCCAGCAGCCATACTTCAACCGCCATTTTTCGATATGAATGCTGAAGACGCAGTAAACTACGGTGGTATTGGTGCCGTTATCGGACATGAAATTGGTCATGGTTTTGATGATGCAGGTTCGACGTTTGATGGCGATGGCGCGTTACGAAACTGGTGGACTGATACTGACCGACAAGAATTTGAAGCGAGAACGGCGAAACTTGTCGAGCAATTCAATGAATTCGAAGCCCTGCCAGAACTCTTCGTTAATGGTGAATATACCCTGGGTGAAAACATTGGAGACTTGGGCGGCATTAGTATTGCGCTTAAAGCCTATCACTTAACCTTAGAGGGTGAAGAAGCCCCTGTTATTGACGGTTACACTGGCGATCAGCGCGTATTTATTGGTTACGGCCAAGTATGGGCAAGCAAGTATCGTGATGAAGCCTTACGCAACCAAATTCAGACCGACACCCACTCGCCAACTAAATTCCGTACTAACGGTGCACTGCGCAACGTTCCTGAATTTTACGAGGCGTTTGATGTTACCGAGGAAAATGATTTGTATTTACCGCCAGAAGAGCGCGTTAAAATTTGGTAATAGGTATTTGCTAATGTCATTAACGAGGCGACAATTCATTGTCGCCTTTTTTATATCTGCATTGAATGTGTGAATCGTTTGGAAATTGATAGCCTAATTCGCTAGCCACGTTTATGTACTTAGACAGAGTGCATTAGGCTTATGAAGGGTTGGCCAATTCAAACAATACAGCAATGGCTTCGTCGGCTCGGCCAGCCGGAACGAAAATATGGTCATGATAATAACCGGCTACCACATTCGCGCTAATATTAGCCTGCGTAAGTGCAGCGGACATTACTGCGGTCATACCTACTGCATCTAAACTTGAATGGACATTACATGTAATACGCTTAAAGGTGCTATCTACTGCAAAACCTTCGTTACTTGCAAAAGATGATTCAAGAATAAGAGTTGTACCTTCATCTTCTTTATACACCATTAATGCATTGGCCAATTGAGTTGGCGAAACAGCGTACGGCACACTAACAAATACAAACGCTTCAGCGCTTAGCTCTGGCTATAGTGTTTGTAATAAGGTAGTTAAATCTGTTTCGCCTGACATCTAATCGCCTTTGCTCTGCCTATCCAACTCGTTAAACATATTGACACAATCTTTGTGTAATGCGCTTAAGCTGTTATAGGTGATACCACCTATAACTTACGTGCTCTCACACGTTTGCCTTTAATTTTACCTTCGCGGAAGTGATTCATAGCACGCTTTACACTACGCAATTTAACCGCAATAAAGCTTTGGCTATTTTGCACAGCAATTTTGCCTACATCATCACCTGGTATGCCTGCGTCTTTAGTCAGCGCACCAACTAAGTCCCCAGGACGAAGCTTTTGCTTTTTACCCGCACTCAGTGAAATACAGCTAAATTCAGGTTCGATGATGCGGTTTTTATGGAAACGTAAGCCTTGTGCGCCTTTTAGCGGAATATCAGTGCCTTGTAGCACTTCAATTTTACGCAAGAAATGCTCTTCCTCGTCGCCCACTAACGTTATTGCTGTACCTTCAGCGCCCGCACGAGCAGTACGACCAATACGGTGAATATGCGTTTCCGGCTCTTCGCTCACGGTGTAGTTAATCACACATGGAATATCATCAATATCAAGCCCACGTGCAGCTACATCGGTAGCAACCAGCACTTGTAGTGCGTCACTAGCAAACTGGTTAAGTACAGCTGTACGCTCGTACTGCTCCATTTCTCCCTGTAAACCTGCAGCACTAAAGCCATCTTCAAGTAACGACGCGACCACTTCAGTCACCTGTACCCGGCGGTTACAAAACACGATAGCTGTTTTAGGCTGAGAATCGGTCAGAATGGCTTTCAGCGTTTGTATTCGTGTGTGCGGAAGTACGTTGTAACCGATTTGAGTAATCGACGGTTTGTTCGACTCATCACTTTCAACCTTACAAATTACAGGTTCGGTTAAATACTGATCGGCAATACGCTCAATTTCTTCTGTATAGGTAGCAGAAAACAGTAAGGTTTGTACGCCCTTCTTCATCGGTGAAAAAATGACTTTTAAGTCATCTTCAAAGCCCATGTCTAGCATTCGGTCGGCTTCATCAAGCACGCGTAAACGTACATCTTTTAACATCAGCCTGCGTTTCTCTACGTGCTCCATCACGCGACCAGGCGTGCCCACTACAATATGAGCGCCGTGCTTAAGCGATTGAATTTGAGGGCCCATAGGTTGACCGCCGCAGATGGTCATCACTTTAATATTGCCAATTTGCTTTGCGGCGTTTCTATACTGCACGGCCACTTGGTCTGCCAACTCTCGCGTAGGGCACAATACCAGTACTTGAGTGGCAAATAATGTCGGGTCAATCTTTTCAAGCGCCGGTATTACAAAGCAAAGCGTTTTACCACTGCCTGTTTGCGCTTGTCCAATAATGTCGCTACCTGCTAATGCATGAGGTAAAGACTGTGCTTGAATGGGCGATAAGGCAAAAATACCCTGTGCATCTAACGCTTTTGTGATAGCTGGATTTATTTCCAACTGCTTTACAGTTTCAATTGTCATTTCTGTTTTTTCCAAAGATGCATATACGTAGCGTTAGTCAGCCGAGCGTGTTTGGAAAGTATCTTGTAGTTTCCATTGAAGCGTCTGCCCTGCATAGAAAGGCACCATATCGGTACCATCAGCCAACGTGACCTGTTCAGGTACTGTCCACGCTTCTTTTACTAACGTCATTGTTGTGTTGTTTCTTGGTAGTCCGTAAAAGTCTGCGCCGTAGTTACTGGCGAACCCTTCTAGCTTGTCTAATGCGCCCAACTGCTCGAACACTTCAGCATAAAGCTCGATGGCAGACCATGCGCTATAGCAACCGGCACAACCACACGCGTTCTCTTTTTTGTGTTTGGCATGAGGTGCTGAATCAGTCCCTAAGAAGAATTTAGTATTGCCGCTGGCTACCACATCTTGCAGAGCTTTTTGATGTGTATTTCGCTTTAATACAGGTAGGCAGTAATTGTGTGGTCGAACCCCACCAACCAGCAAATCATTGCGATTTAACAATAAATGCTGCGGCGTAATTGTCGCGCCCACGTTGGCGCTAGCATCTACCACAAAAGCTGCTGCGTCTGCGGTAGTAATATGTTCAAACACCACTTTTAAGTTCGGAAAAGCCGCCACGATAGGTGACAAATGCGTATCGATGAACACTTTTTCACGGTCGAAGATATCAATATGCGATTCGGTAACTTCACCATGGATAAGTAGTAATAACCCGTGAGCCTCCATGGCTTCAAAAACAGGGTATAACGCCTCGATACCTTTTACAGCAGCATCTGAATTGGTCGTTACGCCAGCCGGGTATAGCTTACACGCCGTTACGCCAGCGGCCTTCGCATCAGCAATATCTTGTACTGATGTGGTGTTAGTCAAAAAGAGAGTCATTAGAGGTTCAAAGCTGCTACCCGTAGGGCGAGCCGCTTCTATCCGCTGTTTGTAAGCAACCGCCATACTTGCATTCACCACAGGTGGAACCAAGTTAGGCATTACGATGGCTCGCTGGAAACAACGGGCTGTAGCGGGAACAGTTTCTGCTAACATTTCGTTGTCACGAAAATGTAAGTGCCAATCATCGGGGGTTCTAATCGTTAGCGTTTGCATAACCGAAAGCTCTCTTCTTTAAGACCAATTAAGATTTTTTTGTATATGCCGCAATAATAACAATGCGGGTACCATTCACTTTACCTTCAATATGCAAAGGGTTATCGCTTAGGCTAATGCCTCTTACTGGTGTGCCGCGCTTCGCTGTGAAGTTAGCCCCTTTCACAGTAAGGTCTTTAACTAGGTGTACATTATCGCCAGGTTGCAGCGCAGTGCCGTTACAATCAAGCGTCGCTTCTTGCTCGATAAGTCCCGCTTCAGCCCACTGTTTAACATCGTCTTCTAAATAGGCCATGTCTAACAAATCTTGTGCCCAGCTTTCACCGCTTATTTTATTAAGCATACGATAAGCCACCACTTGAACGGCGGGTGTGGGTGACCACATGGCGTCGTTAAGACAACGCCAGTGGTTGGTGTCTATGTCGGCTTCACTGTTAAGTTGCATGCGGCAGGTTTGGCAAGTAAGTACCGCGCAGCCAGCAGTTTCATCTGGTGACTCGGGTACCATGTAAACGTCTAAATTTTCGGTGTTCTTACACAACTCGCAAGCGTTATCCGCTCGATTGAAAACAGCTTCTTGAAGCACAGCAAATGTCCCTACAATATTTTGCCGCAAAGTATACCACAATTCGGCTAAATAGGGGCTGGCAAAAAAGTCTGCTTATCACTGTTAAGGCGTGTCTTGAGACACCCAAATCAATTTACTGGTATCGTAGCCGCTTTGTGTAGCTTGGGCTAAAAGCGCGTCGATAGTTTCTTGAGGTAAGGATTTTTCTCTCGCTAAGATCCACAAATAATCTCTATCAGGCCCTGTTATCATGGCATATTGATAGCCTTCTTTGTCTAATGCCATCACCACATAACTGGCATAGAAAGGACCAAAGAATGATACTTTTAAATGCGCCGTATCGGCAGTCGATACAAAATAAGCTTTACCTTCGGCTTCATCCCATTTTGCTTCTTCTTGAGAGTAACCTCGGTTGATAACCTTTACGCCACCGTCGTCACGCATAGTATAGGTGGCCGTTACATTAGATAGCCCTTCTTCAAAGCTGTGATCGTAGCGCGCTACTTCGTACCACTGACCTAAATAACGGTCTAACTCAAATCCTTCCACCGGCTTGACGCCGTCTGGCACGGATGTACATCCAACCAAGATAAATAACATGGTTACACTGAACCATTTTTTACTATGCTGGCTAAACAATCGGCGAAAAATACCTTCATACGTATTCAATGTGTTAAACATCGACTAATCCCCTAGCTTCATCTATATATGGCTTACTTTAGCAAAATAGCACGTTATTGTGACTGCCAACGCAGTTGCACATTTATTCGGAGTATAAGATGCAAAACTATTTCCCAGACGCAAGCAGACTCGTTTATGGCTGCATGGGCCTTGGTGGTGGCTGGAACAACGAAGCAGCAACAAAAGAACATGTGTTACAAGCACACCAGGTAATAGAACAAGCATTGGCTCTTGATATAAATGTGTTCGATCATGCAGATATCTATACTTTTGGCAAAGCTGAAACAGTGTTTGGCAAGGTTTTAAAAGAAAACCCTTCGTTAAAAGAACGTATGATTCTGCAGTCTAAGTGTGCGATACGGTTCGAAGATGATTTAGGACCAAAGCGCTACGATTTCTCTACAAAATGGATTGAATCTTCGGTAGAAGGTATCTTGCAGCGTTTGAACATAGACCAACTTGATATTTTATTGCTTCATCGCCCCGATCCATTAATGGAGCTGGATGAAGTGGCTACCACGCTCTCTTCCTTACAGCAGCAAGGCAAGATAAAGCACGTTGGCGTATCAAACATGCATGGACATCAAATGGCGTACCTCCAATCGGCGCTTTCGAGCCCAATTGTGGCGAACCAATTGGAAATGAGCTTAGCGTTTCGAGACTGGTTAGAAGACGGTGTTACCACTAATAGCCCAGCAAACCGTAACTCTGGTTATGCTCCAGGTACCCTTGAGTATTGCATGATGAACAAGGTGCAACTTCAAGCTTGGGGCAGCTTGGCACAAGGCAAGTATACGGGTGCCAGTACCCAAAACGATACTGATGCCGCCACGGCAGCGCTAGTTAATTCTCTGGCCGCCGAATACGAGACTAGCCCAGAAGCCATCGTATTAGCGTGGTTAATGCGCCATCCTGCCAATATTCAGCCAGTACTTGGTACAACCAATATCGAGCGGATAAAAGCCTGCCATAAATCGATGGATATACAACTGACTCGCGAACATTGGTACTTATTACTTGAAACCGCTCGTGGACAAGAGATGCCATAAGGTATGGTTGTATACAGCACCCTGGGTTCATGTTTTAACGGAGTTTACCTATGTTAAAAGGAATTCATCACGTCGCGCTAATTTGTAGCGACTACCTGGCGTCTAAACATTTTTATACTGACATTCTTGGTCTTAGCGTTATTGCGGAAAATTATCGCGAAGCGAGAAAGTCATACAAGTGCGATTTGGCATTACCCGATGGCGGACAACTCGAACTATTTTCGTTTCCGGGTGCACCTGCTAGACCTTCAAGGCCAGAAGCGCAAGGGTTGCGTCACTTGGCGTTCAGGGTAGATGACATTGATGAGGTGATTGCGCATTTAACTGCAAATAAGGTGGAGTGCGAGCCCATTCGTGTAGATGAATACACGGGGAAACGGTTTACCTTTTTCGCAGACCCCGACGGTTTACCGCTTGAGCTCTATGAAATGTAGTTTTGTATGAACAGTTCAAATGCGTCGTCTTTCATGCATATCTTAATGTAACAGCGTACCGTTCAACTTAATCGTTTGCGCTTTCGGCGGGTTTTCGCTGAAGTCATCGAACTCATACCGTGTTTGCTTTATCACGCTGTTTGCTTACCGAGTTTAGATGCACTTCGGCGACTTATTTCGATAGATGCATTGCGTTATACGGCAGCGAAGCAAGAATCTCTCTTGCTTCGTTTCAACGGCTTTAGCTAGAGTGATAATCGCCCATTCAGCCCCTATTATTATTGGTAGCCAGTAACGGAAAATCTATTTTCTGTTACTCCGCCGTAACTTAGCGTGATTTTGGCGTATTGCACAGGCAACCTAATAATTTGCGACTATAATTTAGTAAGAGTAATCGATTTGCTAGAACGCATCGTATTACTGTGCGAATAGACTCCGTCATTTAACACTGAAGCTTAAAATATGCAGTCACCATATGGATATGGATGAAGCTTAAAAGAACAACATATGAAGACCGATACACCTCTAGAGTACATGTGCCCCTATTGCGGCGCTTTCAATGAATTTTCTGAAGACACCATTCGCGATATGTATCAAGAGCAAGTTGAAACTTGTGGGTGTTGCAAAAAGAATTTGAGCCTTACCGCAGCAAATGGGGTAGAAGGTCGTATTAACCTTGTCATCAGCGAACTATAAATAAAACCTATTCATAATAAAAAACCGCTTTAAAAGCGGTTTTTTGTTGGCCAAAGTAGTTAGCATTTTTCTTAAGTAACTAACTAAAAAATGCTCTTCGCAATTCCACATCAGACAGAAATTTTCCACCTAGCGCGGATGTCTTAGTGTACGAATTAGTATCGCGTATACCTCTGGCTTTTACACAGTAATGCGTAGCATTAATGCTTACCGCTACATCTTCGGTAGAGGCTAATGTCTGAATGGCAACTAGCACTTGCTGTGTTAGCCGCTCTTGCACTTGAGGGCGCTGTGCAAAGAAACTCACTAAACGGTTTAATTTCGACAAACCGATAATAGTATCTTTAGGAATATAAGATACGGTAGCGAGACCATCAATAGTCACAAAGTGGTGTTCGCACGTACTCGTTAAACTAATATCAGACACTTGAACAGGCTGATCAAGACGCATCTTATTTTCGATTTGGGTTATTTTAGGAAAATTACGATAATCCAAACCGCCAAACACTTCGTTCACGTACATTTTCGCAATACGGGTTGGCGTGTCGTGCAAACTATCATCGTTAAGATCGAGCCCAAGCGTATTCATCACATCACGCATTGCAATTTCAATCTTCTGACGTTTTTGCTCGTCGGACAAACCGTTCGCCACCATAGGTGTTTCCAGCCCTTTTTCTTCAAGCGCTGCTCTAACACGTTGTGCCGATTCAGAAATTGATGGCTCTAGTGCATCACGCACAATGACCGCTTCTTTTGCTAACATTAACCCTATCCGTAAATACTTCTTTACCCTTAAACGTAATCGACACGATTAAGGCTAACTTGATACCAAGATGCAAATGACAATACCGCCTGAAAGCCAACGCAAGACTACTGAATAGCATGATTACGGCCAAGGCATATAACTACGCTTTGGCAAAGGTTTGGCGACTTCTAATGGTTATATTTTAGCATTCTAGCGGCTATTGATCGAGCAAATGCTGAGATTAGCCTAATCTGAAAATGCTATTAAAGGCATGTTTTATTTTTATTGAGATAAAACGGTCATTAAAGTAAATGAGATCAAAAAATAAACGTTAAATACCGCTACTACAAATCGCGCCTCTTCTATCACGTCGTCATTCTAATTGTGACACTGTTCGTGACAAGAAAAGAATTTCATCAAGTTTGCTATTGGTTGGCGTGAGTAGGATAGTTATAATCAACGCATTATTTATTTCTATCGAGAATAAACATGCAAGGTAGTCGTAAACTGGTTCCTGAATGGGAAACCGTTGATGCTGTAATGCTGGCGTGGCCGCATGCAGAAACCGACTGGGCGCCATGGCTAGAAGAAGCCCGTGAAACCTATTTGAACGTGATTGCAGCGGTCAACCGTTATCATGCGGGTGTGATAATGCTATGCGCCCCTGACGATGTTGATAATGTGCAATCGCGTTTAGGCGATCACGCACGTGTGCTTATTGTGCCTGCGTCTTATAATGACACTTGGGTGCGTGACTACGGTTTTTTGACCTGTCGTGATTCAGAAGGTTTTGGGGCGCCAGTAGAGTTTCGCTTCAATGGTTGGGGTGAAAAGTTTGATGCCAGTGAAGACAATATGGCCAACCAACGCTACCTTGCTTCATTGTGTAAATTGCCCCTTCGAAGTAGCCCAGTGGTGGCTGAGGGTGGCGCGTTAGAAATTGATGACCTAGGCCACTTGCTTAGCACCTCTCAGTGTCTATTAAACCCTAAGCGCAACGGTGATATGACTATCAATGATTACGCTGAAACCTTTAATGACATGTTAGGTTGCAATACGTTTACGGTGCTAGAACATGGTCACCTTGAAGGTGACGATACTGACGGGCATGTAGATACCCTTGTGCGTTTCACGCCCAATAAAGGCTTGGTTATCCAAGCAGCTGATAATCGCAAAGACGACAGTCATTATGCAGGGTTAAGTGCACTTTGCGATGAGTGCGCCAGTGCAATGCCTGAGCACGAACAATATCGATTACCACTACCTAATATTGTTAACGACGAGGGCGAGCGTTTGCCCGCATCGTACGCCAATTTTTTGATCTGTAATCGTGCGGTGCTCTTACCTATTTATGGGCAACCTGAAGATGAAGCGGCGATTAGCCAAATGCAGCTGGCTTACCCCGACCATATTATCGAGCCTATAGATTGCTCGGTGTTGGTAAAGCAATTTGGCAGCTTGCATTGTATTTCCATGCAGGTACCCACAAATACGTTGAAAGAATCTGTTATTTCCACCTTCTCAAAAGGAGTGTCTGTACATGCAACGAACTAAGCTAAAGATAGGCTTGGTACAACAGTCTGTTGCTGATAACGACAAAGCAACTAACTGGAATAAAAGTGCTGAGCAAGTTGCAAAACTCGCCGCCGAAGGCTGTGAGTGTATTTTGCTGCAAGAACTTCATAGCACCCTTTACTTTTGTCAGCAGGAAGATACAGACGCCTTTGATTTAGCCGAACCTATTCCAGGTCCTGCAACAGATTTCTTTGGCGAACTGGCTGAGAAACACAATATTGTGTTAGTGACCTCTTTATTTGAAAAGCGTGGCTCTGGCCTTTATCACAATACCGCTGTGGTATTTGATAGAAGCAAAGAGATTGCCGGTAAATATCGCAAAATGCATATTCCTGACGACCCAGGCTTTTACGAGAAGTTTTACTTCACACCGGGCGACATGGGCTTTACACCAATTGAAACTAGCGTGGGTAAATTGGGCGTATTAGTATGTTGGGATCAATGGTATCCAGAAGCGGCACGCTTAATGGCAATGGCAGGGGCTGACTTACTGTTTTATCCTACGGCAATTGGTTGGGATAGCACAGATACCGAAGAAGAGCGTAGCCGTCAACATGGCGCATGGGAAACCATTCAGCGCTCACATGCGGTAGCAAACTCGGTACCGGTTATCGTAGCAAATCGCACAGGCTTTGAAGCATCGCCAGTGGCGGGCGACCCAGGTATTCAGTTTTGGGGGCAAAGTTTTATAGCAGGCCCACAAGGTGAAATTTTAGCGAAAGCAGAAGCTGAAGGTGAAACTACCCTTTCGGTTGAGATAGATTTAACCCGCACTGAAAAAGTAAAACGCATTTGGCCTTATTTCCGTGACCGTCGCATTGATGCTTACGAAGACTTAACTAAGCGCTGGCGCGATTAGGCTAGCGCCTCATGCCCTTGTACAAGGGCTTATCAAAGTTTAAAACGGGCAACTAAAATGCCCGTTTTTTTTTGGCGCTCAGCATTATGAAAATTTGCCGATTAAGCTTTAAAAATCGTTCCGTCATACAACATATAACAAGCACGGGATTTTTTAGATGCTAACGCTAGCATAACCTCTTCATCCACATCTAAGCCCCCTGTGAATTGCCCAAAAGCTGGCATGATAAATAGGTCTTCTGTGACAACGAAGCACTTGCCTGAAAATCGCCGACGAGAAATAGTCTTACGTATTTTAGGGTGGTAATGGCCAATAACTTGCTGCTTGATTTGAACCTTGCCCTTCGTACTTAGCTCGATTCCGTGCATCTCTGGCTCATGGCGAAACACCACATTATTTTGCACTATTTCATGGCATGGATTACCGGGAATTCCTTCGGGTAAATCAGGGTCATGATTACCTTCCACCCAATCCCAATCAGGAACGCTATTTATAATCTCACATAAGAGGTTTCTGTCTTCATCGGTCATACGAGACATACTGTATTTATCGTGGAAACTGTCACCTAAGCTAATCACCCGAGCAGGATTATAATCGTGAATAATGTGCTGCAGGCGTTTAAGCGTAGCAACAGAATCAACACTTGGCAGCGGATTACCATAACTACGTAAATAACTGCCTTTTTCAAGGTGTAAATCAGATACCACCAGCCAATCAAGCGCAGGCAAATACGCCACACCTCTGGCATCTAGCAACCAAAGCAGCTCTGCAAACTTCACAATACTAATACTACGCAACGCCACCTGTGAAGATAGCCACTGCTCACTTATTGCCACTGATTAACCTCTTTCATAATATTTAACGCCATCCCACCACCTCCAAACTCCCAAACGAACTCTCCTATAGCGGTGGAGTGCGGTTGGGTATGGAACCTTATGCAGCATGGATGCTGCATCAGAGCCTACATGGATGTATTCAATTCATATTCACTCACTTTAACACCAATAGAATTAGACTGGGTGAGCAGTATTGGCACTGGAAACCTTCCGCAGCATGGATGCTGCGGCAGAGCCTACATGGATGTATTTACGGCGTGTTTCTGGGGCTAATACTGCTCGACCAAACTTAATATTCTCAAGACAACAATGCCCGTACTTCATCTAGCATATTTTCTGCTTCAGCATATAAATCGGCTTGCTCGAGTATCGCTTGCGCCCCCGCTCCTTTTATTTGTTCACTTCGCATGTTCAGCACGATAGGGATGGCCATGGGCGATACTTTTTCTAAGTTTACTAACGTGGTTTTATCAACAAAGCGGATGAGCAAATTCGCCAAGCGCTGCAAGTCCAACAACTCCCGCTCAGCATCCGCCCGCGCGACCGCTAAAAGGATATGATCTGGGTCGTGCTCACGCAGCGTGTCGTAAATTAAATCAGTTGAAAACGTTACCTGCTTCATGGTTTTCTGACTAGCATGATAACGCTGTTCCGTTAAGCCGCTTACTACTGCCACCTGCCTGAAAGAACGCTTTAACATAGGCGCTTGTAGCATCCAGTCTTGTAGTTCATCGCCTAATATATCTGGCTGAAACAGTTGCTGCAGTTGAGTATCGGTAATTTGTTTAACCGCACTTATCGATAAACCATAGTCGGTAACGCTGAAACTCAATGGCTTTATTCCTATTTTTTCCATTCTACGGGTAACCAGCATGCCCAAGGTTTGGTTCGCTTTTCGTCCTTCAAAGGTGTAGTACAACGTATGGTTTACATTACGAAAAGGAAACTGCTCCACCAATACCTTTTCGGGCTCAGGAAGCTGTGAGAACTGTTGTTGTAAATTCAACCATTCTCGTACTTGCGCGGGTAATTTACGCCAACTCTTGGGATTCGCTAATATTGCTCGAACCCCATCAGCCAGATACGTCGACAGTGGCATTTGGCCACCGGAATAACTGGGTATTTTTGGCTCTTTTGCTTTCGCGGGGCGAGCATGTAGTTGCATATCGCGAATGGCTTCGTACTTAAGCACTTCACCGGCAAAATAAAAGGTGTCGCCTGGGGTAAGTTGCTGGGCAAAGTACTCTTCCACTTCACCAATAATTTTGCCCTGATTACCACGGCGAATACGTTTTACTTTTAGCCTACCCGCTTCAACAATAGTGCCTATGTTCTGCCGATGCCTTTGTATTACCCGCCTGTTGGCAGGCGAAAAAGTGCCGTCCTCGTTCTGCATTAGGCGCTGATAACGCTCGTAGGCATTAAGCGCACTCCCGCCATCCAATGCGAACTGCCATAACTTCTCAAAATCACTTTTATCCAGCCCTTGATAGGGCGATGCTAGAAGGATTTGCTCGTAAAGGGTATCTGGCGTGTCGGCATTACTGCAAAGGCAGTTCACAATAAACTGGGGGATAATATCCAATGCCCCCGGCTGTGGGGCATCGCCATCTAGTTCGCCTTTGTTAATTGCATTAATAGCGGCTTGGCATTCAAGGGCTTCAAAGCGATTAGCTGGCACCAGCAAAGCTTCGCTGGGTTCGTCTAACCTATGATTTGATCGCCCTATACGTTGCAGCAATCGACTTACCCCTTTTGGGGCTCCAACTTGTATTACCTTATCTACATCGCCCCAATCAATACCTAGTTCTAGCGCCGAGGTACACACTACTGCCCGTAACAATCCGCTAGACATCATGGCTTCTGTTTTACGCCGCTGCTCTTTACTTAAACTGCCGTGATATAAGGCTATGGGTAAGGCAGCGGTGTTATGTTCCCACAGCATTTGAAAAATCAGTTCGGATTGGGCCCGGGTATTCACGAACACCAAAGTGGTTTTTGCGTCTTCAATGGCCTTATATATATCGGTAATGGCATAGCGCGCCATAAAACCACCGAATGGCATGCGGTTTTCAGATTGCAGCATTTCTACTTTCGGTTTTTCACCCGCTTTCACGCTGATGATATTAGCGGTGCCTTCTGTGCCAGCTAGCCATGCACCTAGCGTTTCTGGGTAAGCTACCGTGGCCGACAACCCTACCCGCTTCATCTCGGGTGACAATACTGAAAGCCGTGCTAGCGCTAATGACAAAAAGTCTCCTCGCTTGTTTGCTACTAGGCTATGGGTTTCATCAATAATCACTCGCTTTAGTTTTCCAAATAGTTTGTCAGCATCAGCATAGCTCAGCATTAACATGAGTGATTCTGGGGTAGTAAGCAGCAAATTTGGCGGTTTTTTTCGTTGGCGCTGCCGTTTATGTGAAGGTGTATCGCCTGTACGGGTTTCCGCCGTTATCGGCAGGTCCATTTCTTCAATAGGTTGCAATAAGTTGCGATGAATATCTTGGGTTAGTGCTTTAAGTGGCGAAATGTATAAGGTGTGAAGCCCTTGCTGTGGCGATTGAGCTAACTCGACTAAGCTAGGTAGAAAGCCCGATAAAGTTTTACCTGCGCCTGTTGGGGCAATGAGCAAAGTGGTGTTGTAAGTTTTCCTTTTACGGCCAGCAGTTTGCTTAATACTCTGTTCAAGTATTTTCCTCTGGTAATCTCGTAGCTCCCACCCTTTATTTTTAAACCATTGAGTAAAAACCAAAGGTAGAATGTTACTTTCGGTTTGAGGCTTTTTCTTAGGTGCGGCTTTTTCTTCAGGCATAGAGGATGACAACTAAACCTTTAGCCGTTTTTGTAATCGCAATAAATTCTTCACCATAACTATCCCAACCGCCGCTAGTTCAATTGTAAGCAATAGTAGATATACGTTAATTCACCAGAAGGGTTTAATTTTCCTCTACGCTCAACCAATTGCGTAAAACCACCGTAGTCATATGAAACGCTAACTAACAGCATGTGGTTTTTTTATATGGTGGCTGAAAATGCAATACACCCCTCAAAGTGGATGAAAACGGACGACGCTGGTTTGTATTGTGTGCCGGGCGATTTTTATATAGACCCCATGCAGCCTGTAGCAACCGCGCTTGTTACCCACGGCCATGCTGACCATGCTAGAGCCGGCCACAAACGAGTGTTCGCCCACCCGCAAACCATGGCAATTATGACCACCCGTTATGGCGACGATATGGCTGAAGTACAAATACCAGTGCCCTATCGCGAGAGCGTAGAGTTTGATGAGGTAATCACTACTGATAGTAACAGTGCCTCAACTGAACAGGAGCAACGCAAGATAAAAGTCACTTTTTACCCTGCTGGCCATATACTAGGTTCGTCACAATTGCTTATTGAGTATGCGGGTTATCGGCTAGTGATATCTGGCGATTACAAACGTAGGCACGATCCCACTTGTCCGCCGTTTGAAGTAGTACCTTGCGATGTACTTATTACCGAGGCCACTTTCGGTTTACCGGTATTTGCCCACCCGCCAATCGAAAAAGAAATCCAAAAGCTTCTTCACTCCCTTGACGTGTTTCCTACACGTTGTCATTTAGTAGGAACCTACGCATTAGGCAAATGCCAACGGGTTATTTTAGCGCTTCGAGAAGCTGGCTATACCAAACCTATCTATTTACACGGTGCACTACTAAAACTGTGTGATTTGTACGAACGAGAAGGCATAGCTTTAGGCGATATTATTCCAGTTAGCGAGGTAGAAGATAAAGCATTATTAGCCGGTGAAATAGTGTTGGCTCCCCCCTCTGCATTAGCCGACAGGTGGTCGAGAAGCTTGCCACATGTTCGCGCTGTGTTGGCGTCTGGTTGGATGCAAATTCGCGCGCGAGCTAAGCAGCGCAACGCCGAGCTACCACTTATTATTTCAGATCACTGCGATTGGCCTGAGTTATTGCAAACCCTTACTGAAGTGAACCCTAGCGAGGTATGGGTGACCCATGGCCGTGAAGATGCCCTTATGTATCAAGCACAAAAGATGGGGTTTAAAGCGCGAGCATTATCGCTGGTAGGTTACGATGAAGCGGCGCAGGAGGAATAGCAATGCAGGCATTTAGTGACTTACTTGAACAGCTTTACTATACCGCCGGAACCAAAGCCAAAGCGCAGCTTATTCTGCATTACCTTGCTACTACGCCAGACCCCGATCGTGGCTGGGCCATTGCTGCTATGGCAGGCACGCTCAAGTTTGATTTTTTTAAGCGCAATACGGTAAAAAAACTGATTACCGAACGGGTAGACCCAGAACTATTTGCAATGAGCTATGATTATGTGGGGGAAGTGAGTGAAACGGTAGCCCACTTATGGCCCGAGTTTACGCCTGATAAAGCATTGCCTAGCTTGTCTGAAGTGGTAGATACATTTGCCAATATCAGTAAACCAAAAGTCGCAGTAACGTTAGCGAATTACCTCACCATAATGACCCCATCTCAGCGCTGGGCACTCTTAAAACTTGGTACTAGGGGGCTTAGAATTGGTGTGTCTGCTCGCTCTATCAAACAAATTTTGGCGGAATATGGCAATAAAGACATCACCGAAATAGAGAAACTGTGGCATGGCGTCGCGCCGCCTTATACCGACCTTCTCGAATGGCTTGAAGGTAACGGATCTAAACCGGATATCAGTAACGCGGTTACCTTTCATCCTGTCATGCTATCTCACCCCATCGCGCAAGATGATGTCGATGACTTTGCTCCAGAACAATGGCAAATAGAACATAAGTTTGACGGCATTCGGGTGCAGTTAGTGTGCAACACCACGAAAGAAGAGCCTGAAAAGGCGCTATTCTCTCGCACTGGGGATGACATCAGCCACGCTTTCCCCGACCTACTCGATAGTGTCAGCGGCAATATGGTGCTAGACGGTGAACTGTTGGTGATGCATAACCAAGAAGTAGATACTTTCAACGCACTACAACAAAGGCTTAATAAGAAAAAGCCTACTGCTGCATTAATGGCAACCAACCCTGCGGGGCTAATTGTTTACGATGCACTGGTGCTAGACGGTAAGCAATTAACCGACTACCCCCTTACTACCCGACGTGAAGCGCTAGAAACGTGGTTTGACAAAAATGGCATTCAGGAACACGACAATGATTCACGACTGCATTTATCTGAGTGCTTATCTGCCGATTCACCAAAAGGGCTTCGTACTCTACATAAAAACGTGTGTAAAAACCGTGCTGTAGAAGGGCTCATGATAAAACGTTTAAGCAGCCCTTATGTGCCAGGTAGACCAAAGGGACAATGGTATAAATGGAAACGCGACCCACTGGTGGTCGATGCGGTAATGATGTATGCCCAGCGAGGCCACGGTAAGCGCTCGAGTTTTTATTCCGACTACACCTTTGGTGCATGGCAAGATGAGCAATTGCTGCCTATTGGCAACGCTTATTCGGGCTTCACCGATGAAGAGCTTAAGAAGCTAGATAACTGGGTAAGACGAAACGCCATAGGCCGTTTCGGGCCAGTGCGTGAAGTTAAAAAAGAGCTGGTACTAGAAGTGGCTTTCGATGCAGTTCATCCCTCCAACCGTCATAAATCAGGCGTAGCGCTACGATTTCCTCGTATACACCGTATCCGCTGGGATAAGCCTGCGAACGAGGCAGATACACTTATCAACGTGAAGGCACTTATCGAATCATAATCTTAATGAAACATTTTTTTTACAAACCCTGTTTTTAGCTTACACTTAAAGTATATTAGCTTTTTCTGTTCCATCTAACCTACTGTTAGAAAAGAAATTACAGAAAAATTTTTAAGTGCGCCTGCATGAGTTAATGCTGCGCCAAGGACAAAAAAATGTTGTTTTCGCGATCGTTCAAACATTGCCTTATTGGTTTCCTTCTCCTTTTTTCCACAGCGAGTAATGCTGGCCTAATTACTAATATTGCGACTGAAACGGTCAGATACAGTATTTTATCTCAAAATCCTTGGGGTAACTTCGGGTGGACAGCTAGCTACGATATTAGCTTTGTCAATCAAGATTTACTTATTGATGTCGATGTTTATTTAAGGGGTGATGAACCCGGCAGTGCACTTAGAGACATTTGGGAAGATGGTATTGAATCCATTTGGAGTAATGCCTTTGACTTATCTGACGGCACCTATTTTTACGACACCGTATTTAATGTGGATTGGCTGAGCACTAGCGTGGGCGCTGACCATACAGTTACTGTCAATGAAGGTAATGGAAATGTGAACTTGACTCAATGGTACACGGGTAGGCCATCAGGTTATTCGTTTAATCGTCAGGGGACAATAGCTGCTCATGAATTTGGCCACATGATTGGCTTATTCGATGAATACAATGGCGGTGCACTCAATCCAGACGGGCTTATTAGGAATAACAGCATAATGGGCAGGAATCTATCCTCACCTCGCACCGATCACTTCGATGCTTTTTTAGAGTGGGCACAAGTTAATTCGGGCGTCGCTTCTCTAGCGTTAGTTGCCGACAGTGGCGTAGACAACTATTTCGTTCCTGAGCCAAATTCATTAGCCATTTTGCTACTTTCGATTTGTATGGCTCTTTCCATCAAAACTAAGTCTAGGCGAAACAGTATAGAGGTAAGAGGCCCTAGTCTCTTCGCATAAATTGTATCGCTATGTATTCTCAGCAATAAAAAAGCAAGGCATACTCGCCTTGCTTTCATTAATACACCTAAACTCATATCAATACAGGTTATGCGCCAATATATTGCCTATTTCGCAATATGCTTCATAGTAGGCAATGCACTAAACGCACCGTATTGCGTTACCGTGTATGCACCACAGCGAATAGCAAATTCAGTGGCTTCGCTTACGTTTTCAAAGCTACTTGCCCACTTGTCGAATTCCGCGCTGTTAGCCACTTTGGTAGATAAGAAATACAAAAATCCGCCAATGAATGAATCGCCTGCTGCAGTGGTATCTTTCACGCTTACTTTTGGCGAGGCCAAGGTACCGCTGAAATCTTTTGTTATGTACTGAATAGGTTCCCCGCCATCAGTCACTAACACCACTTTAACGCCGCTATCTAGCCACTGTTGTACATGAGCCTGAGCATTTTCTTCACCGTAAAGCTCTGCCAACTCTTCGCGGCTTGCTTTTAAGATACTCACTTTCTTAGCCACGTCGTCAATTCGGCCTGGGGCATTAGCGGTGTCATCCCAAAACGCTGGACGGTAGTTAATATCTAAACAGACAAGCATATTTTCTTGCTTGGCTTTATTTAGAATATAGTCGGTGCCAGGTAACAACTCTGGACCTGAAATAGACCCAGAGCAAAAATGCAGCACGCTAGTATCATCACAAGCAACCTTGGCTAAGTCTTCTTCACCAATGTGCTTATGTGCAGCGTTATCAACATAGAAGTCGAAAGAACGCTCACCGTCTTTATCTAGGTTAACAAATGCTAGTGCCGTATTGGCGTCTTTCGTACTCCAAACATAATCAGTGTTTACCTTGTGATAGCTAAGCATGTCTTGAAGAAAACGGCCAAAGGTATCGTCACCTACTTTAGACACCATAGCGCCTTGACCACCAAGCTTAGCAACAGCAACCGCTACATTCGCCGGCGCACCACCAGCATAAGGCTGAAATGAATTCATTGCTGGCATTTCACTTTGGTCCGCCGCACCCGCACTTAACATATCGATAAGTACTTCGCCTAAACATAAAATTTTCATAAACACCTCTGGCTGAAGCTAACAGCGATAACTTCGTATTTATACCGCTGTAGTCATGGATAATAAGCGTAGCCGAAGGACCTTCCGTCGGGCACGTTAAATTATAGTTAATTAATTGGGGCACAGTATTAACTAGCAAAACAAATAAATCAACCTTGTTGATTTAATATTTTATCATCATTAAAGACTGACTATTGAATATGTAATCTATCGGCTTGATTGGTAGAGAGAAACTGCTCTTGGTTAATTATGTTAAATATATTGAATTAGTATCTATCCATGACTTAGTGGTGCTGTTTGTTATAACATTCATTTCATAATGATTCAGGTACACTGTAAATGACAAAATCCCACGAGCACTCGGTTTCATCACAGAGCGCATCAGAAATAGACTCGCACCACGGTGCAACTGCCTTACTAGATAACCGTACTCAAAATGAACGGGATATCCTCACCCTGATTCGTCATGATGGCGCTATTCCGAAAGCAGATATTGCTCAACGTACGGGTTTATCTGCACAGTCGGCCACGGTCATTATTAAGAAACTAGAGTCCGAAGCCCTTGTTAAGCGACTGCCGCCAGTTCGCGGTGGTGTGGGGCAGCCTAAAGTTCCTTTTGGCTTGAATGCAGATGGTGCATTTGGGTTAGGCTTAAAAATTGGCCGCCGCAGTTTTGATATGACCTTGCTAGATTTGGCTGGTAATGTGAAAGCTTCGCTTCACGAAAAAGTAGCCTACCCCACCGTTGATCATTTATTGTCATTTACACAGCGCGGTGTGTCTGTACTAACACAACAACTCAGTAACGAGCAGCGCACTCGTATTCGCGGACTAGGCATCGCCATGCCGTTTGAAATTTGGAATTGGGTAGAAGAAGCTGGGGCCCCTGCTGCTGCGTTAGAAGCATGGAAAAACCTTGATATTCAGGCTGCGCTATTTGAACTACTAGACCTACCCATCTACGTGAGTAACGATGCAACGGCGGCGTGCAGTGCAGAAATGGCCTTTGGTAATCCACATCGATTTAACCACTTCCTCTATGTTTTTGTTGGCACTTTTCTTGGCGGTGGCTTGGTTATTAACAATCAGCTATTTACAGGAAAATCGGGTAATGCCGGTGCAATTGGTTCCTTGCCTTTCTTGTCTAACGCCCATAACCAACAGCAACAACTCATCACCCAATCATCGCTATACTTGCTAGAAAAGCAGCTGAATGATGCGGGGCTTGATGGTAATAAATTGTATGAAGCTCCTGAACACTGGTCTGGCTTAAAAACTAATCCAGAATTTATGCGCATCGTTCAAGTGTGGATGGAACAGGCCGCCCAGGGGATTGCCTTTGCCACACACTGCGCATTTAGCATGCTCGACCTCGATGGCATTATCATCGACGGTGCCATGCCGCAGAATATAAAGCATGAATTGGTTACCTGCGTGCAAAACGCGTTAAAAGATGCTGATTTTCGGGGCATTACTCAAGGTAGTATTAGTGCCGGTAACGTAGGGAGTAAAGCGCAGTCTATCGGCAGCGCTAATTTGTCACTTATCGCGAACTACTATTAGTTTATATATGTTAAATAAAAGCAGGGGTAACGTGGTTACAACTACACTCACAGGCAAGACCGCTAGCGCTTCATCAACTACCGCATCGTCAAATGTTTTAATTCTTGATGGTGGGTTAGGCAGAGAATTAGAACGAGTTGGGGCTCCCTTCCGGCAACCTGAATGGTCTGCTTTGTCTTTAATGGAAGCGCCCGATTTAGTAGCCCAAGTGCATCAAAACTTCGTGGATGCGGGTGCAAAAATTATTACCACCAACACTTACGCGTTAGTGCCTTTTCATATAGGGCAAAAACAGTTTGATGAACAAGCATTTTCGCTTGCCGCGCGCGCGGCCAGTATTGCCAGTACTGTGGCTAAAAAGAATGATATCTCAGTTGCTGGCTGTATTCCTCCAGCTTTTGGCTCTTACAAACCTGAGCTATTCTGTGCCGAGCAACTCTCTTCTATTTTGCTGCCGTTGATTGAAGCACAAACACCCTACATCGATTTTTGGCTTGTAGAAACTGTTTCTTCGGTAGAAGAAGCCAGCGCGGTAACCTCTTTAATAAAAGAACACTCATCTAAACCAATTTGGCTTTCTTACTCGCTCAGTAATCGTCATAACTTTTCAAACCCGGTGACCTTGCGGTCTGGTGAGTCACTTAATGCTATACTGCCCACACTAGACAACTTGGATGCCGTGTTGTTTAACTGCTCGCAACCTGAAGAGATGGAAGCAGCCATTAAGTTCACACACCTGCATAATACCGATATGAACATCGGTGTTTATGCCAATAGCTTTTCAGAGCATGTTAGAAAGCATGATGCTAACGAAATGCTGTCGACGTTGCGTGAGGACGTCACCCCTGAGAAATACCTAGCGTACGCACAAACGTGGGTGAACGCTGGCGCTACAATTGTAGGTGGATGTTGCGGCATAGGCCCTGACCATATAAAAGCCTTGGCGAAAGGGTTAGCTAACCATTCAAAAATAGCAGACTGATTTGCAATCAATCACCTGCTATTTTGCCCGTACCAGCGACTAACGCGTGACCACGTTTTTAGCGCCTTTTATTAACGCTTCTTTATCGATTTTATTGGGTACTTCAACACCACGGCGCGCCGCAGGCCGTGCTTCGATACTGTTTTTCCAGCGAGTTAAGTTGTCTAGTCCTTCTATGCTCACGCCCGACCATTCGTAGGTTCGCACCCAGCACCAGTTCGCCATATCGGCAATGCTGTAATCGCCGGCTAAATATTCGTTGTCTTCTAATCGCCCATCTAGCACTGTAAACAATCGGCGTACTTCATTTTGATAGCGGTCGATAGCAATAGGGATTTTTTCTTCTAAATAGCGATGGAATACATTCGCCTGCCCCATCATTGGCCCAATACCGCCCATTTGAAACATAACCCATTGCATTACTTGGCTTCGGCCTTTGACATCTGTGGGTAAAAACTTGCCTGTCTTTTCAGCTAAATAAAGCATGATGGCGCCAGATTCGAAAACCACATGGTCGCCTTCGCTTTTGTCCACAATAACGGGAATCCTGCCATTTGGGTTCATGGCGAGGAACTCAGCGGTTTTTTGCTCGCCTTTCATTAAGTTTACCCCGTGCACGGTATAGTCGAGTTCCATTTCTTCTAGTGCTACTGAGGCTTTCCAGCCATTGGGGGTTGCTGCAGTGTATAAATCAATCATTAGGCTTTTGCACTCGCTCTGCTGCTAACATTGTCGTACCAACGCTGAAGATTCGTTTGTTCATCTTTAATTCGAATATCGACCACCCGTGCAAAATCGATGGCACATAGCGCAGTAATATCCGCAATAGAAAAGGTGTCTCCCGCTATAAACTCGTTTAGTTCGAGTCGGCGTTCGAGAATATTAAAGTACTTCGAAGCATTGATACCGGCTTCTTTGCCGTATTCTGGCACAGGTACCATTCTGTCTTTGAAGTAACCTGTGGTGTGTTGAAAGCACATGCCTACTTGTAACATTAGCGCCATTTCAACTTGCCGCTGCCACATCGAGATGGTGGCTTTTTCAATAGGCGTAGTGCCTAACAAGGAAGGTTCTGGATGAATGGCTTCAAAGTAAGTACAAATCGCGTCGGTTTCAGCAATGCAGGTACCGTCGTCCAACTCTAAAATAGGAATTTTACCTAGTGGGTTTTTCGCACGCATTTCAGCGCTTAAATTTTCACCCTTTTGAATATCTACTTGTACATACTCTACTTGTGACTTTTCAATCCCTTTTTCGGCAAGGAACATGCGAACACGGCGAGGATTAGGCGCTGTTTTGGTCTCGTAAATTTTCATAGGCAATATTGTATTGTTGGAATGTTAACAGCCAGATTAGTGCTGCTTGCGCGTGGGTTCAAATCATATTCCATTGGGGTACAACTATTAAAAGGTTGAATGGTTATACCTGTTCACGAATTTGTATCGACTAACACACGCAGCCGCTTTTGTTCGGTACTCGAGAAGTGAGTGTGCCTGTACGTTGACAAGGCATCTTGCCGTGCATCCTCTTTCATCCCACTAGCGCTTATATGTTGCTGGTATTTGCGGTAGGCATCTATACGTTGTTGCCATAGTGCCTGCGCCTCCCATAATGCCGAAAAACGCTCAGCTACTTGATGACCAAACTCAGCGGCAATAGCCTGGTAACGAGACTCTGAATCTGCATATCTTTGCTTAATTTGGTTAATTTTTTCCATGTCTAAGGTAGGTTGAAAAGCCGCTTTTTCCTGTTCATCTAGTGCATTTAATTGACCAAAGATCTCATTTCGTTTTTGCTCCCGTGAAAGGTCGCGATCGTTAGCAATAGCAAGGCGGGCAAGAGCCCTTGCGTCAATAGCCGCATCAGCAGAAAACAAGTACTCATACTCTTCTTGAGAAAAGTAACTAAGACGCAGCGTATCTCTTGTTGCTAGCTTTTGTTCAACGTCACTTAGCGAAATACCGGCATACGTTACATCAGTGATAGTGCTCTCGTTTGATACTGTGAGCACCTTGTCAATTTCAGCATCGGTATTTGTCAATGCTACTTTATATTCAACATATCGGGTGAATACATCAGCGGCGTACATAGCCGTTGTAGCCTCATACATGTCTGTAGCATTCACACTAAACCGTGCAGTAACTTCGTTATCTGAAGCGCCTTCATTAGCAAAAATAAAGCGATCGAAATTGTCTTTCACGCCAAAATATAAGGTGAATACTGGCAATTTCGAACCGTGGTCATTGACTTTCTTGACTGGCTGAACCGCTTTTTTAATTTCAGTTTCTGTCGCATCTTTATTGGGTAATGCTGACGTTGAAAGTTGGCGATTTTCACGTATCTCCCCCTCACCGACAATCCGACTCTCGCTTAATGGAATAATAACTACGAATACGAAAAAGAGGGCAACGCCCCCTCCCATTAATACCCACCGGCTCATTATAAGCCTTGGTTTTTCAGACGGTTGGCTTGGTCAATAAATACATCCACTGGATTGGTTTCAAACCAATGGGTGATGCCAAAGCTTTGGTTAACTTCATCAAGGTGATTCATCTTGTAGTTATCTTTAAGCACTTTACCTAAATGAGAGCTACAAGAAGACACCAGCCCATCATTGGTTTCACCAAATGCTATTCCAGTGATGGCAAGAAAAGGGTCGACCACGTCCAGCGCATTTGTGTAAGTTCTACCACCACTCCAAGAATAATAGTACACACCATTCTCACCTAACTGTTTGCCGTCATTGCGGCAGTAGGCCGAGGGCATGCCTTCGGGGTAGCGTGCGTTGAACGCAATTGAACCAGAAGTTGATAGCGAGGTTAGCGCAGCCACAGAGTCGGTAGGTTTATCTCGAGGGTCTGAGCCTGAAGCAAGTTCGATAAGATTAGCAAAAGCGTCGGTGATCAACCCCACAGTTCCTTCTTGTACAGACCCTTCCGTAAGCCCACTTTTCAATACATCTGCCACAGCGCTTCCCCAGTTCACACCGGCTACGGAGGTAACCGAGGCTACTTTGTTGGGCGCTACGCTTGCGGCATACCTCGCCGTAGGGCCCCCATGGCTATGGCCGATAAGGTTAACCTTATCGGCGCCTGAAAGTGCAAGTACCTCATCAATATAGTTAAGTAACTGCTCTCCCCTCACTTCAGTAGAGTTAGAAGGAGACACTTCTGCGATATAAACTACTGCGCCGTTTCGAGATAGTTTTTGTGGCACCTTGTAAAAGTAATCTACAAACAGGATGTCATCAAAACCGAAGAGACCGTGAACCAGTACAATAGGATATTGTGTTTTAGCATAGTTGCCTGCCCAAGATTGAGCTGGCAATACTGCGACAAGCAAAAACAGCATGAGCGTTGTTATTTTCGTTCTTAGTTTCATTGCATGTTCCCTGAATTATAAACATTAGTGGTCTGAGGCCAGACCTGAGTTATTTTTATGTTAATTTAATGTAAATAGCAAGATAAATAAGAGAACGACGCCCTATGCAATTACTTAGAGGCTTTACACATAGTCAGGGTTATTAAGGAAAGAAAAACGTAAAATGCTTTATATTCAGAAGGCTACCCTGAAAATAGGGTATAAGCCTTTATACTATTTAATAAACGAATAAAGAGAATAGGGAGAGGTTATAGCTAGGGAAAATGTTAACCGCCCTATGCAATCGAGAGTCATATGCTCCGGCTATTTGGCTTAATTACTTCCGATGGTAAACCTGTAGGTAATTGACGCTTAGGCTGGGAGTAAGTTTCCATACTTTGGTGAATGGATTTAATGCCATGCCTGTCTCATGATTAAGCGTAAACTCTTCACCTACCCATTGGTTGAGTTCAGTGGGTTTAACAAATTTTTGCCAGTCGTGAGTACCGACAGGTAAATATCGCATGACATATTCAGCGCCTACAATCGCGATAATATAACTCTTTATAGTTCTATTTAATGTAGCAAGCACCAATAAGCCGCCGGGCTTCACTAAGCTTGCACACTCTTTTATTAACTGCACTTGATCAGGTACATGTTCAACGACTTCCGCATTAATCACTATATCAAATTGACGCTCTTGGCTTACTAAATCGGACGAAAGCCCATGCATGTAGTTCACTTCCACATTGCTTTGCTTTGCATGCCGCTTTGCTACTTCAATACTCATAGCACTTGCATCTATGCCGGTAACATCCGCCCCCTTCAACGCCAGCGGTTCACTGATTAGTCCTCCCCCGCAACCAATATCTACGATTGAGAGCCCAGAGAAAGGCTTGGTTTTATCCATAGGGTTCGCTTGGAAGTTTGTTTTAGACGCCTTTTGAACAACGCGCTGCGCTTGCTCGCTTTTCATAAAGTGGCTGGTTATTTGAGATTCAATGACAGATAACCGTGCACGATTGAAATCTAATGCCGTTTTATAATTTCCATTGGGATCCCACCAGCTTTCAGCCAGCGCATCAAAGCGGTCGATTTCCTGTTTTGAAAAATTAATGGGCGCTGATTTTTGGCTTTTATCTAACATGCACTAACACCAGTTTATAAAAAAGGTAAGTCATTCAAATCTATCTACGCTGGCTTTCCGTAAGTAAAGCTTATGGGGTATTGTGCTGCCCACGGCTAACAGATGCCTGAGTTTTATGAATAATAGGTATACAATCAATGCTTATACGCGCAAAAAGAGGTATTCGTTTTGGCCAATGCTAAAAATGTCTATGGAAGACCACTACAACTATGTTGTGGTAACACAGGTTACACCCGGGAAGGCTTTTGCTACGTGCCCGATGCAGATGTAGGAAACCACAGTGTGTGTGCGGTAGTTACCGATGAATTTCTACAATTTTCATTACGTCAAGGCAACGACTTGATTACACCTTGGCCTAGTATGGACTTTGCTGGCTTACTGGCGGGCGACAGGTGGTGCTTATGTGCCGCCAGATGGTTGCAAGCTTATGAAGCAGGCGTTGCTCCCAAAGTGCGATTAGAAGCGACTCATGAACGGGCGCTAGATATTATCCCTCTGGCCACCCTTGAAGCTTTTGCTGCAGAATAAAAAAAACGGGTGACTTCCATTGGAAGTACCCGCCTTTGAACTGTCTAGTCTATTTGAACGCTAGGTCGTTTTAAGCCCTAAGGCGTTCGAATAACCATAAGTCGTGTTTCAGTCATGTCTTCTATGGCATAACGAATGCCTTCACGGCCAAGCCCTGAATCTTTTACGCCGCCATAGGGCATGTTATCTACACGCCAGCTAGGAACGTCGCCGATGACTACACCACCTACTTCAAGCACATCCCATGCTTTATGTGCTTTATAGATATCACGAGTGAAGATACCGGCTTGCAGCCCATAACGACTGTTATTCACTTCCTCTAATGCACTATCGTAATCGTCGAACGGCTGTAATATAGATAGCGGCCCAAATGCTTCCTCAGCACTTGCATCACAATCTTTTGATACGTTTTCCATTACCGTCGCTTGCAGCATGGCACCGTCTCTTTCGCCGCCGCATAGCACACTTGCGCCAGCCTCTTTGGCATCTTTAATCCAACCTTCCAAACGCTTGGCCTCACCTTCTGAAATCATGGGGCCAATGAAAGTATCTTCATCGCTAGGATCGCCAGACACTAATGCTTCAACTCGTTCTACATAGCGAGACTTAAATTCATCGTAAATAGCAGAATGCACCAATAAGCGCTGCACAGAAATACAGCTTTGCCCTGATTGGTAGTAGGCTCCAACGATAATTCGGTCGATAGCGTCACTAATGTCAGCGTCTTCATCTACTATACAAGCGGCGTTACCACCAAGTTCCAACACCACAGGTTTTTTGCCAGCTTTCGCTTTTAACGCCCAGCCCACATCAGGCGAGCCAGTAAAGCTTAGTAGCTTCAATCGCTCATCGGTGGTAAATAAATCGGCGCCATCGCGGCTACAAGGAAGAATTGAAAATGCGCCTTTTGGCATTAGCTCGCATTCTGCTAACACTTCACCAATAATCAACGCACCGATAGGCGTGCGAGAAGCAGGCTTAAGTACAAACGTGCAACCCGCGGCAATAGCCGGTGCCACTTTGTGTGCAGCTAGGTTCAGCGGGAAGTTAAACGGTGAGATAAACGAACAAGGGCCAATAGGCACTTTTTTCGTCATACCTTGGTATCCTTTGGCGCGGGCAGAAATTTCTAAATTAACCACTTCACCATTAATTCTTACCGATTCTTCTGCCGCAATTTTAAACGTATCAATCAACCGGCCTACTTCGCCTTTAGCGTCCTTAATAGGCTTACCCGCCTCAATACACAACGCCTTACCTAATTCGTCTGCACGCTCTGTAAAGCGCTTAACGCAATGCTCTAATATTGCTTGGCGCTCGTAAGGTGCGAGCGCTGTCATTGCAGGTTGTGCCTTTTCAGCAGCTTCAATAGCTTTATCAATAACTTGTGCATCGGCCAACGCCACTTTTGTGGCCACTTCACCAGTGTACTTATTGGTCACTTCTAAATCGGTATTGGCAAAACAAGATTCGCTTGCAAGGTAATAGGGATAGCTGTCTTTTAACATGTTCACTCCTTATAATTTTGCGCTTAGTTCGGCAATCGTATGGTTAAGTGTTTCGTCATTCATGCTGTAGTCTACGGGGCAGTCGATAACGTGAACGCCTGGCGTATTTAAACAACTTTCTACCATAGGGATTAGCAACTCGGTACTGTCTACGCGCCAACCATGGGCACCGTAGCTTTTTGCGTACTTCACAAAATCTGGATTACCGTAATCCAAACCGAACTCGTCAAACTGCATATTGGCTTGTTTCCATTTAATCATTCCATACGCATCGTCACGCAGTATGATCACAATAAGGTCAAGCTTGAGACGAACCGCCGTTTCAATCTCTTGACTGTTCATCATGAAACCGCCATCTCCGCACACACTCATTACCGGCACATCCGGCTTCACTAGTTTTGCAGCTATTGCCGAGGGTAAACCTGCACCCATCGACGCCAGCGCATTGTCTAGCAGCAAGGTATTAGGATGATAAGCGGGATAATTTCGCGCAAACCAAATTTTATATACACCGTTATCTAAGGTGACTATGCCATCATCTGGCATAACTTTTCGAATATCGCGAACAAATCGTTCTGGCAATATCGGGAATCGGTTGTCGTTTTCCGCTTCCGCTCTGTGTTTTTCATAGGCATCGTGTACGTCCTTATAGAAATCGAGTTTCCAACCCTCTTGCGGCGTAATGCCTTCTTTTATTTGCCAAATACTATTGGCAATGTCTCCTACTACCTCAAGTTGTGGAAAGTACACGGGGTCGACAGCAGCTGACTCAAAGTTCATGTGAATGACTTTTTTGCCATTGTCATGCATAAAGAAAGGTGGCTTTTCCACCACGTCATGCCCAACATTAATAATAAGGTCGGCTCTTTCTATCGCTCTATGAACAAAGTCGTTATCTGATAAAGCGGTATTTCCCGCAAACCTTGGGTCGCTTTCGTTCAGCACCCCTTTACCCATCTGTGTGGTCACAAAGGGTATGCAGGTTTTATCAACAAATTCCCGCAACATTTTTGCGGTTAGTTTTCTATTTGCTCCCGCGCCAATTAGCAACAACGGAGAGGTGGCCTCTTCAATCATTGAAATGGCTGATGAAATCGCTTTGTATTCTGCAATAGGCCGTCTTGACGTACTTGGTGTTAATAAGGGTACTGAGGTGTGCTCATCAGCAATATCCTCAGGCAACTCTATATGGACAGCACCTGGGCGCTCTTCCGATGCTAACCGAAATGCTTCGCGTACGACTGAGGGAATACGATCGCCGCTGACCACTTGCGTGGTAAATTTAGTAATGGGGCGCATCATATCGACAATGTCGATAACCTGAAATCGGCCTTGTTTGCTGGTTTTAATGGGCTTTTGCCCTGTGATCATTAACATGGGCATAGCCCCAAGTTGCGCATACGCAGCAGGGGTAACTAGATTGGTCGCACCTGGGCCAAGGGTAGATAGACACACGCCAACTTTACCGGTTAGTCTTCCGTAAGTGGCTGCCATAAAACCCGCACCTTGTTCATGGCGGGTAAGTACAAGTTTAATTGAGGAGGTTCTTAACGACTCAAGCAAGTCGAGGTTTTCTTCGCCAGGAATGCCAAAGATGTATTCTACACCTTCAGCCTCCAACGCTTTTACGAAAAGGTCAGACGCTTTCATTAATCCTACACTCCATTTTACGTTAGTATTCACGCGGCAAACGCGTATTAGTAAAGGTTGCTACGCAAAGAGTATAGATAACGATTAATGTGGTTTTGTGAAACTATTCAACAACACCTACCTATTGGCGCTTATTGCTGGTCCAGTTTCTTTTCCCATTCCGTTAACTTTTTCTGAGTTTGGGCATCTACGTCGGCTTTATTTTCGCTTATCCACCACTTTTCCATCAAGCGCACATTTTTCTGATTGGCTTTATAAAATACATCAACAATATCACCGATAAAGGGAACAAAGCCTAAGCCAAAGTCGATGGCGGAATTCTTTACCATCTGAGCCACAAGCGAGCTGGGCATGCCTAGCGATTTCCCTAGCCAGACAATACGAAGTGAAACGAGCAACATTATTGCATCACCAGCTCCCGGAATTAGACCTACCAGAGAATCGAGGCCCACCCGAATAGGGATAAAGGGTAACTTAACCGCAGTATCAAGCAAGTTTGCTAACTTTTGTGCCTTTAAAAGCGCCTTGGGGGCTTTACTATCCATGTTTAGCTACCTTATTAATCTAATAACAATTACTGGCTATTTATCTGCGCCTAGCGCGCGAGCTAAGCCAGCCCGAAGTGCAGTATCTTTATTTACCGTCCAGCCGTGTAAATTTTCCTTCACTAAACCAAACAGCATATCAATGTGTTCTTCATCACTGTTAAGTGCAGGAATATACTCATACTTCTCGCCACCTGCTTCCATGAAGTATTCACGGTTCTCTTCGCCAATCTCTTCAATGGTTTCCAAGCAGTCCGCTGAGAAACCAGGACACATAACCTGAATGGACTTCACACCATTGCCAGGCAGTGACTTCATTGTTTCATCAGTGTAGGGCTTCAACCATTCAGCTTTACCGAAACGAGACTGAAAGGTAGTCATATACTCATCATGAGTTAAACCCAATTCTTCAGCCAACAAACGAGATGTTTTATGACATTCGCAGTGGTACGGATCACCGTTTAATAGATAGCGCTTCGGAATACCGTGATAAGACAGGATAAGCTTATCCGCTTTACCGTGTTCTTCCCAGTATGCCCGTACTTTATTTGCCAGGGCTTTAATGTAATCTGGCCTGTCGTTGTAATGATTCACAAAACGTAGTTCTGGTAACCAGCGGCGTTTAGTAAAGTCTTTAGCAATAGCATCAAAAGTAGACGCCGTAGTAGAGGCGCTATACTGAGGGTACAAAGGCAAGACTACTAACTTTCTCACGCCTTGGGACAACATGCGTTCAATTGCATCGCTGATAGCAGGGTTGCCGTATCGCATAGCGAAATCTACCATAACGTCGTCGCCATATTCAGCTTTGCAACGCGTTTCTATCGCCAATGCTTGTGATTTTGTGATAGTAAGTAAGGGCGAGCCTTCTTCTGTCCATACCGTTTTATACGCTTCTGCACTGCGTTTCGGACGCGTGTTCAGAATAATAAGGTTTAGGATAAACCACCAAAGCGCTCGTGGAATCTCGACCACGCGAGGATCTGAAAGAAACTCTTTTAAATAAGGACGCAGCGCGCCGGCAGTTGGGCTGTCTGGCGTACCTAGGTTAGTTACTAACACACCGATTTTGTCTGATTGGCTGTGAGTAAAACCCTGATTGCTTTTGAACTTCATCAATTATTCCGTGCTAAAAAAACAATATAACTAGTATACTGAATTTACGGAAATTTTGGGTGAATAGACCACAAATTTACCACGATTAGTGTAATTAAATTTAGCGATTAAAAAAGGCGGCCTTAGCCACCTTTTTAGTCTTTCCGTTTTCAACCGTTATGGTTGATAGTAGGTTGCGGCACCGGGCCCTACTGGCATGCTCAATACAAACACCCACAAATAAAATAAGATTGTCCAACCCACAATAAATACCATAGAGTACGGTAACATCATGGCAATCAAGGTTCCCATCCCCAAGTCCTTCTTGTAGCGCGCCGCCATAGCTAAGATAAGCCCAAAGTAGCTCATCATTGGAGCGATAACATTCGTTACCGAATCACCAATACGGTAAGCCGCCTGAATCACCTCTGGTGAATAGCCTATCAACATCAGCATAGGCACAAAAATAGGCGCAGTTACTGCCCACTGCGCCGAGGCGCTACCTAACGATAAGTTAACCACACCACACATTAAGATGAACAAAATAAACACTGACGGGCCATCTAGGCCAGCCGCTTGTAGAAGCGCTGCGCCTTTAACGGCTAACACTGTGCCCAGGTTAGTCCATTTAAAGAACGCTACAAACTGCGCAGCGAAGAAGACTAGGGTGATATACAGCCCCATTGCGCCCATGCTTTTTGACATCGCATCAATTACGTCACGATCATTTTTCATCGACCCTGTTACGCGGCCATAAACAAACCCGGGAACGGCAAAGGAAACAAAGATGAACGCAACAATACCTTTTAAGAAAGGGGAACCCGCTACCGCCCCAGTTTCCGGATGACGCAAAATTCCGTTTTCAGGTACGATAGTTAACGCCAGAATACCGCATACCACTACAAAGGCGATACCCGCCCAACGAAGCCCTTTCTTTTCAATATCCGAAGGCGCGTCCATTGATTGCTTGCTTAAGTCTACAGAAGCTTCTGATTCGTCGAATTTGCCTAATCGAGGCTCTACCACCTTTTCAGTCACCAGAGCACCCATAGTGGCCACCACAAAGGTACTGATAAACATAAAGTACCAATTAACTTCTGGGCCTACCATGTAATCAGGATCAATCATATGAGCAGCGGCTTCGGTAATGCCTGAGAGTAAGGGGTCAACCGTGCCAAGTAACAAGTTAGCACTGTAACCTGCGGATACACCGGCAAAGGCGGCTGCAAGTCCTGCAAGAGGGTGGCGACCTAACGAATGAAATATCATAGCGGCAAGCGGTATTAACACCACATACCCAAGCTCTGAGGCGGTATTTGAGATAATACCTGCAAACACAACAGCAAAAGTAACCGTACGTTTTGAAGCATTCATCACTAATGAACGCATGGTGGCTGACAACAAGCCTGAGTGCTCTGCAACTGATACACCAAGTAATGCAACCAATACGGTGCCAAGAGGGGCAAAGCCGGTAAAGTTAGTTACTAGGCCAGTAACAATACGCTGCAAGCCTTCCGCGCTCATTAGCGAGATAACTTCGATCATGCCATCAGCTTCGCGACCTTTTGCACCTTCAGGGCGAGGGTCAACTACCGCTAAATCGAAATAGCCAAGAATACCGCTTAACACCACGATAAAGCAGGCTAACATCGCGAATAAAGTCACGGGGTGTGGCAGTAAATTTCCAAGAAATTCCACAGTAGCAAGGAATCGGGAGAATAAACCACCCTGTCCGCCCTGGTTTTGGGCAGATTTATCTTTTGTATTTTCCGGAATCAAAACATTCCCTCTGTCGTTTTTATTACCCAGTCATTACCCACTAAACAGCAGTGATATCTGCCATGTAGTTCAATAATGCTGCGTTTTATAATAATAAATTCGCGCTTATTTTAACGTATTTTGAGCAATTTTGGCAGTAGGTGGGTAAATTGAACAATTTAAAACCTTTGTAAAGCGCCGAAAAAATTCAGTAAACCGCATAACTTTCAGATAATTACGCACTTTACAGCAGGTACAAAAAAGCCAGTCTAAAGACTGGCTTTTTAACAGAAAAACGATGTTAGGTATTAATTACCTTTAGATGCGTTCATGTAGCGGAAAAAGTCGCTATCAGGCGCGATCACCATCACATCTTGCTTATTATTGAAGCTGGCTTTATATGCATCCATACTTCTTAAGAAGCTGTAAAAATCAGCATTTTTAGAATAAACATCTGCATAGATTTCTGCTGCTAAGGCATCACCTTCACCTTTAAGCTGACGAGCATTACGTTCAGCATCAGCAAGCATTACCGTTACCTTTGCGTCTATATCAGCGCGGATAACTTCAGCTTGCTCTTGACCTTCTGAACGGTGTTCTCTTGCCACTGCAGCACGCTCAGCACGCATACGTTGGAAGATTGAGTTACTCACTTCCGTAGGCAGGTTGATTTGCTTAACACGTACATCAACAATTTCGATACCAAGCTCATCAGAAGACGTTGAAGCCTGCTCCATTGCTTGGTTCATTAATGCTGAACGCTCACCAGATACAATCTGTGCAATAGTACGCGTACCAAATTCAGAACGTAATCCGTTATTCACTTTTTGTTTCAATAGCGCTTCGGCTTGCAACTTATTACCACCTGTTGAAAGGTAATAACGGGCAAAGTCATCAATGCGCCACTTCACGTATGAATCAACTATTAAGTCTTTCTTTTCGCTGGTAACGAAACGGTCAGGCGTGTCATCCAATGTTTGTACACGTGCGTCTAGGTGACGCACAGAGTCAATGAATGGCAATTTGAAATGAAGACCAGGTTCGAATACTTTTGTATCGCCTGTGGCATCATCTCGTTGAACCTTACCAAATTGAATAACGATGGCACGTTCGCCTTCAGTTACTACGAACAAAGAGCCCGAAGCAAGAACCACTAGAAGTACTAATACTGCAATAGCTAAATTCTTCATCATGATTATCTCCCCTCTCTGTAGCTGTCACCACGCACACCAGAGGTGGATGATGAATTACGGCTGTTTTGGCCTTCGTCAGCCACTGGCATTTGTAAGCCTTCTAAGGTGCTGCGTGAACGAGGCGTTGAACTGCCTTGCTGGCGTTCCATGATCTTATCTAAAGGAAGATACATCATGTTGTTGCCACCTTTACTATCCACAAGGATTTTACTGGTACTACCCAATACTTCTTCCATTGTCTCTATGTAAATACGCTCCCGTGTTACCACAGGCGCTTTTTCGTATTGAGGCAATAACGCTTCAAAGCGAGCAACTTCACCCTGCGCTTCAAGCGTTACACGCTCTTTATATGCCTGCGCTTCTTCGTTCATACGATTAACTTGACCACGAGCACGAGGTTCAATCTCACGTGCGTAGGCTTCGGCTTCTCGAATGAAACGCTGTTCATCTTCCTGTGCTGAAATTGCATCATCAAATGCGTCTTTCACTTGCTCAGGTGGACGTGCATCACGGAAGTTCATGTCGATAATCGACACCCCCATGTTGTACGGTTCAATAATAGCTTGAAGCTCTTCCCAAACACGTTGGCGAGCCACTTCACGACCGTCGGTAAGCACATCATCCATTGTTGAATGACCTACCACGTAGCGAATTGCACTGTCTAAAGACTGGCTTAAGCTCGTTTCTGGGCTTTCAACAGCAAACGTCCAGCGGTACGGATCTACAACGCGAAATTGCATTTCCATCTGTACGCTAACCACGTTCTCGTCTTCCGTTAGCATAGAGCCTGACGATGATTGGTCGCGAATAGATTGCACATCAACAGGAATAACTCTGTCGATAAACGTTGGTGCCCAACGTAATCCAGGTTCAACTTGCTTAGCGTACTCACCGAAACGTAATACTACGCCTCGCTCAGCTTCACGAATGGTGTAAAAACCGCTTACAGCCCAAATGATCACTACCAAGCCAATTAAAATACCAGCACCGATACCGCCCAAGCTCTTACCTGAGCCTCCGCTACCGCCGCCAGATTTTCCGAACTTACCGAATAAGTTCTTGAATACATCATCTAAATCGGGTGGACCTTGATCACGTCCGCCGCGATTTTTCCACGGGTCGTTATTATTGCCACCCGGCTCATTCCAAGCCATGCTGATACTCCATAGATTACAGTTTTATTTTTGAAATTCGCATGCATTGCCGTGCTAAAAATTAGCAGCGGTTAATGTCGCACAACATACTCTGATATTCCGTTTTCTAAACGCTTTTCAAGTCTGTTCCAATCTGCCATTGGCATTCGAACATCTACCACCCAATCACCTTGATTGTCGTATTCTTCACTAGATATACAATTTAATTCAAATAGTACACCACGCAGACTACTTTGTGCTGGGGGTATTTTAAGCGTGTAGTTAACCATACTTTTACTCAAGCACTCTGTTAACGCTTGCCCAAGCAATTCGGTGCCTTCGCCGGTTTGTGCTGATAGCCATACACGGGTTGGAACACCTTCCTCGTTTCTTTCAATACGAGGTTTTATGTCATCTAGTTTATCAATCTTATTACATATTAGTAATTGTTGAATCTCATTAGCGTCGATTTCTTCCAACACATCGTTAACTTCATCGATGGTTTCACGATATTTCGCGTCTGCAATATCCACTACATGGAGCAAAAGATCTGCTTCTTGAGTTTCCTGAAGCGTGGCTTTAAATGCCGCCACAAGGTCGTGTGGGAGATGCCTAATAAAGCCTACCGTATCGGCTAAAATAGCAGGACCTACATCTTTCAAATCTATTTTTCTAAGCGTAGGGTCTAACGTAGCAAACAATTGGTCTGCCGCATATACGTGCGCATCGGTAATAGTATTGAAAAGGGTAGACTTACCAGCATTGGTATAGCCCACTAAGGATACTGTGGGAATTTCAGCACGCTTTCTAGACCTACGTCCTTGTTCGCGCTGCTTTTGTACTTTTTCTAAACGACGAAGAATAGCTTTTATGCGCCCACGAAGTAATCGGCGGTCAGTTTCAAGCTGAGTTTCACCCGGCCCACGTAAACCTATTCCACCTTTTTGGCGCTCTAAGTGAGTCCAACCTCGAATAAGGCGGGTAGAGATGTGACGCAATTGAGCGAGTTCAACCTGAAGCTTACCTTCATGTGTTCTTGCTCTTTGCGCAAATATATCGAGAATAAGCCCGGTTCTATCTAGCACTCTACATTGACAAACCGCTTCTAAGTTTCGCTCTTGCGAGGGCGACAAACTATGGTTAAAGATGACGACATTAGCGTCGTGCGCTTTAACTGCTGCTGCGATTTCTTCCGCTTTACCCGAACCCACAAAGAATTTAGCTTGGGGTGCACTTCGTGAAGTTGTGATAACTTCTACCGCGTTTACACCCGCAGAAGACACAAGCAATTCGAGCTCGGCTAAATCTTCTTTGCTGTTTTCATCAGTAAAATTAACATGAACTAGTACAGCCTGTTCACCGGCTTCATAACGGTCAAACAAGCGCGTTACCTTTTAATTTATTCAGCTTTAGTATTTTCAGATTCTCCTGTAGCACTCGGCATAGTAATAGCGCGAGCGGGAACAACGGTGGAAATAGCGTGCTTATACACCATTTGGCTTACTGTATTTTTAAGTAGAATCACGAACTGATCAAATGATTCAACTTGTCCCTGTAATTTAATGCCGTTTACCAGATAAATAGATACTGGAATACGCTCCTTGCGTAATGCATTTAAGAATGGGTCTTGTAAAGACTGCCCTTTAGCCATTTGATATCCTTAGTTTTTATTATTAGTGGCCCTTACTCATGGCCACTGCACGTCTAATGTATACCACACTCAACTTATTCAAGTGTGACTTTCGCTGTAATTTTAGTCAAATTATCTTTACAAAATGTGTCTAGCCAAGTGAGATTTTCCCACCCCCTAAGCCACGTAAGTTGCCGCTTAGCAAGTTGCCTAGTAGCGATAATGCCCCTTTCGCGCATTTGCTCGTAGGACAATTGGCCCTCTAAGTATTGCCACATTTGCCTATAGCCAACCGAACGAATTGACGGTAAATCTTCGTGAAGATCGCCTCGCTCAAACAGTCGTCTAACTTCTTGTTCAAATCCATCTTCTAGCATCATGTCAAATCGCTGAGCAATTCGCTCATGCAAGACGCTTCTATCTTCTGGAGCAATAGCAAATTGGCTAATATCGTAGGGGCAAGGACTGCCTTTCTCGTTTTGCCAGTCTGTTAGCGTTTTGCCCGTTCCACGAAATACTTCTAAAGCTCTGGTTAATCTTTGAGGGTCGTTAGGGTGAATTCTGTCACCACTAATGGGATCCACTCGGCAAAGTTCGTCGTGCAATTTTTGCCAACCGGAAGCTTCTGCTTCACTGGCTATTTCGCTGCGTATCTTTTCATCTGACTTAGGTAGTGGCGAAATTCCATTTATCAAGGCATTAAAGTACATCATTGTACCCCCAGCCAATATTGGTACCCTATTTCGACTATGAATCTCTTCTATAAGCCTAACCGCATCGTTACAAAACTGTGAAACAGAGTAACTTTCTGCTGGGTCAATAATATCGATAAGATGATGAGGAACTAACGATTTCTCAGCAGCCGTAGGTTTCGCCGTACCTATATCCATATTAGTGTAGACCAAAGCTGAATCGACGCTGATAATTTCACAGTCCATTTTTTCAGCCAGCGACAGTGACAAACCCGTCTTACCTGACGCCGTCGGCCCCATTATGGAAATAACAGGTAATTGAGACTTATCCTGAGACGATGCAGATTTTATGCCATCAACCATGGTTATTTCCCCATGTTGAAATCAGGCCTTCTAACGAGCGCACTTTACCAAATCGCTCTATACATTCCCATTGTTTCACGTCGTTTTTCTCATCCAACCAGTGCCACAATTGTGCGCATAATATTTCGTCCAAATCTTGGTCGTCAGATAAAACTAATTCATAGCGCTTATCATCATCTGCAACGTCACTCTCTAACAGCCTTTCAAACCAACGTATCCAAGGGAAGTGCCTTGTTCCTGCGGGTACCTGCTGCAATCTGTACTTGCCAGCCACTTGATTAATTTCAAAGTTAAGCGCGTTAAGCAGCTCAATTTTTTCAGGCTCTACGTGGGCAACTTCAAGCGCCACTGGCATTAGCAAAGGTTGTGAATGTTCAGCCGTTTCAAATACATCTTGTAAATACACGTTCGCGAAAGATTTTACATCCAGCAGGTAAACATTTTCAATGCGTACGTAAATTCTACAATATGAGTTTAGTGCAATATGCTGACTTTGCTCACGCTCTGTTGACGATAGCGTGTCGCTATTTGGCGTCATCAAACGATTAAAATTAGATTGATAAGCGGCGGTTGGCGCTTTCGATTGTCTGTGCCCCGATAAACCCGATAAAGAAGCGCCACCTGAGGCACCTAAACCCGATTGTGATGACGAGGCCGGAGAATGACTTAAAGGACGTATATAGTCATGACTTTGCTGCGGTGGATTAAATTTCACTGGTTCATCAAAGCGCTCAGCGTCACCATGGTGTTGAGTTTCACTCTCATTGGTAATTGAGTGCAATGCATCACATACTGTCTTACAAATAAAATCATGTACCAAGCGCCCTTGCTGAAAGCGAACTTCGTGCTTTGCCGGATGTACGTTCACGTCCACGTCTTTGGGATCGAGCGTTAGATAAACAACAAAAGAAGGCTGCTCTAGTACGCCCCATACACTTTCGTAAGCTTGCCTAATAGCGTGCATGATTAACTTATCGCGCATACCGCGCCCATTTACAAAGCTAAACTGGCAATCGTTACTGCTGCGCAGCATTACTTCGCTGCCTAGCCACGCATTCATGGTAATCCCTTCGTATTCAACATTGATATGTACAGCGTTATCAATGAACTTTTGCCCAACTACAGCGGCAATACGAGGGGCAAGTGAGCCATGTTTATCGGCAATATAGCGCTTAGTCGTCTTGCCGTTATGTTTCAGAATAAAACTAGCATGGGGGTAACTAAGGGCAATGCGCTTCACCACATCTTCAATATGTTGAAACTCTGTTTTTTCGGCGCGCAGAAACTTGCGCCTTGCCGGCGTATTGTAAAAAAGGTCGGCCACATCAATGGTGGTTCCTTTGGGATGAGCAGCTGGCTGAATATTAACGGCCATTTCCCGACCTTCGCAGTAGGCCTGCCACGCTTCGTTTTGTAATTCGGTTTTAGAGGTTAATGTTAAACGGCTAACCGAACTGATACTCGCGAGCGCTTCCCCACGAAAGCCTAAAGATAAGATTCGCTCTAAATCATCTAATGTTGATATTTTACTAGTGGCGTGACGGCTTAGCGCAAGCTGTAATTCGTCTTTAGCAATGCCACCGCCGTTGTCTTTTAAACGAATGCGCTTATGGCCACCTTTCTCAATATCTATTTCTATTTTATCTGCGCCTGCATCTAGGCTATTTTCTAGTAACTCTTTAACCACAGACGCAGGGCGTTCAACCACTTCCCCTGCGGCAATCTGGTTGGCCAATTGTGGCGATAATAATTGTATAGACAAAAGAAACTCGTAGGTAGAATTTGATTAACGCGATGTTAGGATCTTGGAATAGTAAGTACTTGCCCTATTCTGACCACATCACTATTTAAATTATTGGCAGCTTTTAAGCGGCTAACGTTTACATTGTAGCGCTGAGCAAGGAGCGAAAGCGACTCTCCACTTCTTACAGTATGGGTTCGACTATCAGCACGTTCAAGTGCCCATAATGTACCATCTGGGGGAACTTGCTTAAAATAGCGTTTTGCTGCGGTAAACATGGCTTTCGCCAGCTTTTCTCTGTGTTTACCCCAGTTAAGGTTTTTCTCTTCTTGCGGGTTTGAAATGAACCCGACTTCAACCAAGATGGATGGAATATCTGGCGCTGTGAGTACGGCAAAACTGGCTGCTTGAGGTGCACGCTTATGCAAAGAAGTTACCTGCTTCATTTCCTCAATCACTTTATTGCCTAAGTCATGACTAGTGGCCATACTGTGATCCATCGATAAACCAAGAATGGTTTCCGCCAGATAACGCTCGTTCGATTTATCACTGATCACTTCCGCAGCACCACCAAGTAATTCAGAGTGACGCTCTGATTTTTCTAGCCAGCGACCTAGTTCTGTATCGGCACGGCGCATCGACAGCACCCACACAGAGCCCCCTTTAGGTTGTGGTTGGCTAAATGCGTCGGCGTGAATAGATATTAATAAATCGGCTTTTTGCTTGCGAGCGAGTTCTGGGCGCTTGTTTGGCGATACATAGTAATCACCGCTGCGAGTCATTATGGCCCGCATACCACGCTCACCATTAATCATGGCTTCAAGTTTTTTGGCTATGCTTAATGTAATGTGCTTTTCATATGTACCGGCGGGCCCTATGGAACCTGGATCTTCACCACCGTGGCCCGCATCAATGGCAACAATAATGTCTCGGTTTCTATGGCTACTCGAACCATCCATTACGACGGAAGATGTCGAAGCACTTGACGGTGACTTGCTAGATGCAAAAGTACCTGAACTGCTTGGGCTCGCAGCGGGCGCACCACTGTCTTTCAAATCAATAACTAGCCTGTGACCGTAAGGTTTGGTGGGTGTCATTGCAAATAAAGACGGCGATGCTGCACGATTTAATTCTATAACCACCCGCGCAGATTGTTTATTTTTCGGTGTAGAGTAGCGCACCTTGCGCACTAAATCGCCAGAATCAGATTGTAGGGATAAGGTCTTGCTATCACTCGTATTTGATAAATCGATAACTAGGCGATGTGGATTTTTAAGGGGGAAGTAAGTGAATTCAGGCGCAGACGACATATCGAGTACAATTCGCGTGTTGTCTGGTGAGGGCCAAATTCTTAACCCATCAATTTGATTTTGTGCAGCATGGACAGTTTGTACTACAACCCAAATGCACATAACCGATAGAATTTTACGTACCATGCTTCGCCTTTATTTTGCTTGTTGCTACAAGCTTATAGTCGTTATTGTTTATCAAAGCTCATTATTTATAGCGTTTTACAACCTTGCAATATCTTTGCGCCTTTCACGCTTGTCGCTTCTACACTGAACTGACGACCAGTTGGCACAATATTTATACTAATCACTATGTCTGGTGATGCCAAGTATTCAGCGCCATTTTCTGACCATTCTATAAGGGCAATGTTTCCTGTGCCGAAATAATCTCGAATACCCATGAACTCAAGCTCTTCTGGGTCGGCTAAACGATACAAGTCAAAATGATAAATTGAGACATTCTCTAATTCGTAAGGTTCCACCAAGGTATAGGTAGGGCTTTTGACATTTCCGTCATGCCCTAATGCTTGAATGAAATACCGGCTGAAGGTGGTCTTTCCTGCGCCCAAATCGCCGTTTAAAAATATCACGGCATCTATTGGCTGCTGAGCCGCTACGGCATTCGCCAAATCCTTTGCCATTGATGACGTATCTTCAGGCGTTGCAGCAAAAAATGAAGAGTGTGGGTAAGACATCTTTTTAACGTTCCACATGTTCAAACTAAAAGGCTGAAATTGGCATTAAGCCTACACAGCCCATACCAATAGATTTACTGATTAATTAACGCACGTACGGCATCAAATAGATCGCTGGCTATCATACCACGTTGTCCATAAAGCTGGGCAATATCATCGCCCGCTTTAGCATGCAGCACCACACCATACTTAGCGGCGATATCAACACTAAGGCCTTGCGCCATTAGCGCACCTAATATGCCGCTTAGTACATCACCACTGCCCGCGGTTGCCATACCAGGGTTACCATGGCGACAAACCCACGTTTTCTTTTCGTTGTCGATAAGCGTACCGGCCCCTTTTAAAACACATACTGCATGGTAGCGCTGCGAACATTGCCTAGCGTAATTGAATCGGTCGCTTTCTACATCATCAACCGACACGCCCAGCAATCGGCCAGCTTCTCCCGCATGAGGAGTGAGTACGCAGTGTTCCAGTGTATATGCAGTTGACTGCTTGCATAAAAGATTTAGTGCATCAGCATCAATGACTATAGGTTTGTTTTCACTTTGGCAGTGTTTTAGTACAGCGGTAAATACGCTTTCTGACCACTCATCCTGACCAAGCCCAGGGCCAATGACTACGCATGACGACCAGGCTAAAGCATCATCTAAATGGCTTGATGTCACCATCAATTCAGGGCGGCCTGCACTAACTTGAATAGTAGACGCCTCGTGGGTATAAACTCGTACCATTCCGGCACCACTTCGTAGAGCCGCTTCGCCGGCTAGCCTAATAGCACCGGCCGTTCCGCGATTTCCGCCCACACACAGCAACCTTCCATAGGTGCCTTTATGGCTGTGCACATCGCGGGGGCCCATACCCTTGAAATGATCAATATTCAATAAAGTCGCGCTGGCTTTTGCTAGTGTTTGAAAGGCCTTTCCTACCCCCAAATCTGCATACACTAATTTACCGCAAGACTGTTTACCTGCACCGGTAACCAAACCCGGCTTGATACCCACAAAAGTAACGGTAACATCCGCTTGCACGCAGCGTCCTAAACTTTGGCCTGTGTTTGCATCTAATCCTGAAGGTACATCAATACTGACCACGGGGGTTGATGAATCATTGATGGCATCGATAACGTCGGCGAACTCATTGCGAATGTAGCTGTTAATTCCTGTACCTAATAGTGCATCGATTACTACGTCGGCTTTTTCAATCAAGGCAACATCGAAAGGTTTTATACTACCACCAGCATCTACCCACTGCTTTTGTGCAGTGCCCGCGTCGCCGTCTAACACACGGTCTGGCTCAATCGCGCAAACATGCACTTTTTTACCTGCTTTTTTTGCATTTAATGCGGTAATGTAACCGTCGCCAGCATTGTTACCTTGGCCTAGTAGAATTAAATACACATCAGAGTTAGCGAACAAACTCTGGCACTGCTCAAATACAGCACCACCGGCGCGTTGCATTAACGTGAACATGTCACAGCCAGACTGAGCAGCCGCTTCGGCTTCATTTTCTCTGACCTGATCGGCCCGAAACAGTTTGTATGATAAACTTGAGGTGAGTTGAGTATCTAGCATAAGTACATGTCCACTATTAATTCTATCGACCTAATTCAATTAACCCAAGATATCAAGGCTTGGGGCCGCGCGCTAGGCTTTCAACAAGTTGGTATTAGTGATATTGATTTACATCAGCATGAAGCCCATTTAACGCAATGGTTAGAGAACGACTATCACGGCGACATGGCTTTTATGGCTAACCATGGCATGAAGCGCGCCCGCCCCGATGAACTTGTGCCAGGCACACTGCGCGTAATTAGTGTGCGTATGAACTACCTTCCGCCTGATGCCTCTTTCGCAAAACATCTAAGTCAACCAGACACAGGTTATATCAGTCGTTATGCACTTGGTCGCGATTATCATAAGGTGCTGCGAAAGCGATTGAAGCAACTGGGTGAAAAAATCACCGGCGCGCTGAGCAACACTGAATACCGCCCTTTTGTCGATTCGGCGCCTGTTTTAGAGCACGCTATTGCAGAAAAAGCAGGAATAGGTTGGACTGGTAAACACAGTTTGACCATTAATAAAGAGGCTGGGTCTTGGTTCTTTTTAGGTGAGCTTTTTATTAACTTACCCTTACCGATTGATTCCCCCCTAGAAGAAGGCTGCGGTACGTGTACGGCATGTTTGACTATATGCCCAACCAACGCCATCGTCGCCCCCTACAAAGTAGATGCTAGACGTTGTATTTCCTATCTTACTATTGAATCAGATAAAGATATTCCCGAGGATCTTCGCCCTTTAATGGGTAATCGAATTTATGGTTGCGACGATTGCCAGCTTATTTGCCCATGGAATCGTTATGCTGATATTACTGAAGAAGAAGACTTTCACCCCAGAAAGGTTTTGCATGGACAGAGCCTAACAACGCTCTTTTCATGGGACGAAGCTACCTTTTTGAACAACACAGAAGGGTCGCCTATTCGACGGATTGGATTTGAAAAATGGCAACGTAATATTGCCGTCGCATTGGGAAATGCCAACTACAGCGAACAAACTGTTAATGCCCTTCAGACAAATCTTGGAAAAGTGAGCGATAAAGTGGACCGACACATTTCGTGGGCATTAGCACAACAAGAAAATAAAAAAGTGGGCTTAGCATTAGAAGAGAAAGCAAACAGACAACAAAAAAGATTAACCCGAGCAGTAGAGAAAGGGTTACCACGAGACGCTTAACAAAACCAAAGTACTCGTTAAATAAAGCCGGTTATATTAAAACCTGACTAGGTCGTTGCATCGCTGATAAGCACGGGCCTAGAAGAAAACTTAACACCAATTTGGGGGTTTCCCTCTTCGATATTGCTCACTTCATGCATTTCACCAAAATGCCACCACGACTGCGCTTTTAAGTCGTTAAGCATTCGTTTAAACCCCGCATGACTGCCAGAGTATTCCCCTGTAAACTCACATTCTGTTTGCGTGCATTCAAACGTATTCAGGATAAGTTTTTGCCCACTTGGATGAAACGCTAAAAATTCCGTTATTTCGTTTTGAACCTGAAGGTCTGATAGTGCTTCATTCGTAGTAAGTGTGTGAGCACCGTCAGAGGTCTGTACGTGTGCTTCACCAGACATTTGAGGGGTAGCTTTAATCACCCTGAGGTTGCTACTTGCAGTGGTGCGCGAACGCTCCAGCACAGTATTCAAACGCTCTTTTTCCACGTTGGAACTAGCCAACTTACCGTGGTAAAAGCCGAACTGATAACCTGTCACGGCAATAAAGAGGATGAGTACAATAACAACCCAGGGTTTCATGATTTCCTTACCAGCTTGCTGGCGAGTCGTAGCTAATCATTTAGCTACGAATATGACTACTTATGATAAGGCGCACTGAGTTCGTGAACTGAATTCACAAACACACCTGCATTTTCTGGTGGTACATCTAAGTGAATACCATGACCTAGATTGAATACATGGCCAGATCCTTCGCCATAGCCCGATAAGATAGTGCCAACTTCTTCACGAATTCTTTCAGGCGAGGCATAAAGCATGGAAGGGTCCATATTGCCTTGTAACGCTACCTTGTCGCCAATGCGCGCACGGGCTTCTGCGATATCAATAGTCCAATCAAGGCCTACTGCATCGCAACCAGTAGCCGCAATTGACTCTAACCACATGCCGCCGTTTTTAGTAAACAAAGTAACCGGTACTTTTCTGCCATCGGCTTCACGGGTAAGTCCATCAACAATACGCGCCATATATTGCAATGAAAAGTCTTTATAATCACGTGGTGACAACACACCGCCCCAAGTATCGAAAATCATGACTGATTGCGCACCTGCAGCTATTTGGGCATTAAGGTATTCCGTGACGGAATCGGCCAGCTTCTCTAATAGAGCATGCAATATAGCGGGTTCAGCAAACGCCATTTTTTTGATTTTAGTAAAGGCCTTACTCGAGCCACCTTCTACCATATAAGTAGCGAGCGTCCACGGGCTGCCAGAAAAACCAATTAACGGCACGTCGCCATTTAGTTCACGACGGATGGTGCGCACTGCATTCATTACATACTGCAACTCGCCTTCTGGGTCTGGCAAACCAATTTTATCTACGTCGGCTTTGCACGTAATCGGCTTTTTAAAACGCGGGCCTTCGCCGGTTTCAAAATAAAGCTCTAAGCCCATTGCATCAGGAATCGTTAGAATGTCTGAAAATAAAATAGCAGCATCTAAGGGAAAACGACGAAGCGGCTGTAAAGTAACCTCACAGGCAAGTTCGGCATTTTTGCATAAAGACATAAAGTCGCCAGCAACGGCACGGGTTGCTTTGTATTCAGGTAAATAGCGGCCAGCTTGTCGCATCATCCATACAGGTGTGACATCGACAGGTTGCTTTGATAACGCCCGTAGGTAACGATCATTCTTTAAAGCGGGTTTAGCAGCACTGGTAGCTTTTTGCGACATATATTCACCTGAAATTAGAAAAATAAAACGGCGAAATTATACCAGCATTCGTTTCATTTTGTGCTAAAAAGCTGTCTTAATTTGGCAACTTGCGATACTTACACCTAATAATACGACGAACAATACTTGAAAAAGGGGCTTGCACTACTAGTAAGTGTTTGCTACTAATATATACAGCTACGACAAAGAAGCCCGCAAAGGGACCGTGCTAAACTCATTGAAACCCTGCTTCGGCAGGGTTTTTTATTTGTCTGCTAATTGCGACAGGGTTTTGGCGATGAGTTGCCCTGCAATCGAAAATGGCGGTGGAATGGTTGGCAGTGCATCCACACTAAACCACTGAGCATCATCAATTTCATTTTCCTGACACCGAATTTCACCACTTTCATATTCAGCAATAAAGCCAACCATTATAGAATGCGGGAATGGCCAGGGCTGGCTATCGATGTAACGTAAGTTCTTTACTTTTACCCCCACCTCTTCAAATACTTCCCGATGGACGGCTTCTTCTAAGCTTTCGCCGCTTTCGACAAATCCAGCAAGAGTAGAATACATATTTGCTTCTTTGTGCCTAACCCCTTTTGCCAATAGCAACTTTTCATTGTTGTGTATTGAAACAATAATGCAAGGCGATACACGGGGATAACTTCTGTGATGGCAGCGATGGCAATGCACGGCCATTTCCCAATTTACTCTTTCGGTATGCGAACCACATTGGCCACAAAACTGATGGGTTCTTAAAAAATGGACATATTGCCACGCCCGACCTACAACTGAAAAACCGATATCTTGTTGCTCGAACAATAAATGGCGTAATGACACCGAGTCCCATTGTTCGTCTTCTATTGTTTCAGCACCGAGATCGACGACAAAGACGGGGGGGCTTTTCTGAGCAGATTCATGTAGTGGGGGGAGTTGATGAACCTCTTCGCGATAATTTTCGAGGAAGGTAAATTCATTAATATGCGCTAAAGGAACATTTATTTCGCCTTTACGAATGACAATCCGACCTTTGGTAAAAATGATCCACTGTCCAATCTCAGTCTCGATTTCACAATCGCTGCGCTTTATCATCATAAAACTGTTATCCACCCATTAAAGATATACAAGATAAGATAACATATATTTAATTACGACAACTCAGTGGGTTCAATTTGTGTCGTATAGGCTGAGTGTTATACTAGGATGGAATGCTGGAAAATAGCAGGTGCTGGATTAATAGAAAGCGCTGATTGAAAGGATCATGAAATGTTACAGCAGTTAGAGAAGGTAAAAGTTAAATGGGGTGGCAAAAGTGACACTGTCGATAATTGGCTGTTAGCCAGACAGTCGCTGCTTGTGTCCTATTGCCATTTAGCCGGTTTAGACCAGCAAGGCGAGTCATTACCTGAAGCAAATGACATCGCTAATTTTTGTGAAAACCTAATGGATTACCTTTCCGCTGGGCACTTCGAGGTCTTTGATATGTTGGTTGACGATGAAGCAGAAGGTAAAGCGTTAAAGCAGCGTCTTTACCCAAAACTTACGCAAACCACTGACTCAGCCTTACAATTTAATGATAAATTCGCAGAGGCATTTACTATTGAACAAGCGGCCGTTTTTGACAGTGAGCTTGCGAATATTGGTGAAACTCTTGAAGAGCGCTTTGCTTTAGAGGACCAATTAATTGCACACATGTACGCCAACGTAGAGTAAATAAAGCGGGTAAACATCTGTCATTAATGACGTCATTACCAATATAATTAGTAAAATAGCCACGGTAGCAATAAATGAATAAAGCCACGCTTATCCACAAAGCTCGCGCATACTGCGAGCAAAGAGGCGCTAGATTTACCCCTCTTCGAGAGAAAGTGTACGAAATATTAGTCGCTAAGCACGGTCCAATGGGGGCCTATGAATTGCTAGATGCGCTAAAAGAGACTGAATCCGGTGCAAAACCTGCCACCGTTTACCGAGCCCTCGATTTTTTACTCGATTTCGGTTTTATTCATCGCCTTGAGTCGACCAATGCATTCGTAGCCTGTTATCATTTTGGTTGCAACCACCCTGTACAGTTTCTTATTTGCGACAGTTGTGGTGACGTTGCAGAGATACAGTCTGAAGGTTTGAAAGAAACATTAGATAGTCAGGCAGAGGCCAACGGCTTCAAAGTATCTAAACAAACAATAGAGGCGCATGGTCTTTGTGCTGATTGTCAACAAACGGAAAATACCGTTGCAAAGGAGCACACTCATGAATGCTGAGTTCGTTAATCCGTTTATTTCTGGTTTACTCAATGTATTAGAAACCATGGCGCAAACCAAACTTACGCCTGGTAAACCCAAACGCAAGCAAGGCGATGTAGCTAAAGGCGATGTGTCTGGGTTGATTGGCATGGTAGGCCCAAGTGTGCGTGGCTCTATGTCCATTACCTTTGAAGAATCTCTTGCCCTTACCATTATGGAACGCATGGTTGGCGAACGCCCTGAAAAACTTGATGCAGAAGTTGGAGATATGGTTGGCGAAGTCACTAACATGATATGCGGAGCGGCAAAACGCGACCTTGCAGATCGCGGATTTGAATTTGGAATGGCGACACCTATTGTTGTGTCTGGTAAGCAGCATACGATTAGCCATCAGGTCAGCGGCGCGAAAATCATCCTTCCGTTTATGTGCGATGAAGGATTGGCGCATTTAGAGATCTGCTTTGACAAATAATTCCTGGTACTCTGAAAAAATTACACTACCTGAATTTCCTCGTGGCTTTCATCTAGTAACAGAGTATATAATTAGCGCTTTACCCATGCTGCAACACATTGAGGTAGGTCTTCTTCATTTATGGCTTAAGCACACCAGTGCTAGCCTTACAATAAATGAAAATGCAGATCCGACTGTTAGGTCGGATATGGAGGCCTTCTTTAACTATAGTGTAAAAGAAAACTTGCCCTTTTTCCGGCATACTTACGAAGGTAGTGATGATATGCCGGCTCACTTGAAATCAAGTCTGCTGGGGTGTCAGGTTTCAATACCGGTGGAGAAAGGGAGGCTACAACTTGGTACTTGGCAGGGCATCATGCTAGGCGAGCACCGAGATATTGGCGGCCAACGAACGATTATTGCCACATTACAAGGGCTTGCGACATCGCCTATATAACAAAATGGCATATTAATTGCTTAGTACAACTAAGCACAAGCTAGAATTATCATAAATCGATAATCACTCAACGTTTAACAGGATGTGACTATGAAAAAACACTTTAAACTAGCGGCACTTTCGCTTGCCGTACTTTCATCAACTGCCTTTGCACAAGATTCTTCTGAGCCAGAATATAAAAACTGGTTCGGTATTTCTGGTCTTTATTACAACACTGATGTTGAACGTCCTACTACTGAAGTACTAGATGACGGCCAAGGCGTATCATTCGAGTACGGATTCCGCTTCACTCAAAGCTGGGCAGCACGTGTTGAATTTACTGCTTTAGAACTAGACTACGTTGGTGGTTCTAGCGATGATGGCGAAATGGTAGGTGTTGATGCACTTTACTTCATGCCTAACGATGCATGGTACTTATTCGGTGGTGTTAAACGTCAATCGGTAGGCGAATCAACCACGCTAGGTAACATCGGTATTGGTAAACACTGGGATATCGCTGAATCTGTTAAGATTGTTACAGAGATTGCTACTTACCATGACTTTGGTGAAGACTATAACGATTACAGCGTAAAACTTGGTTTAGCGATTCCTTTCGGTAAATCTACTCCTTCTGCACCTAAAGACGGTGACAATGATGGCGTAGTCGATAGCAAAGACCAGTGTCCTATGACTCCAGCTGGTGTTCGTGTTGACGCAACTGGTTGTAGCATAGATAACGACAACGACGGTGTTCTTAACAGCGTAGATCAGTGCCCTAACACGCCAGCAGGGACTGCTGTTGACGCGAAAGGTTGTGCGCTTAAAGACGCTGACAACGATGGTGTTGTAGATGCGAAAGACATGTGCCCAGACACAGCTGCTGGCGTTAAAGTTGACGCTCAAGGTTGTACTGTATTTGACGAAGAAACAGTAGAAATTACACTACGCGTTCTTTTCGACAATGAAAGCTCAGTTGTTAAAGCACCTCGTGATCCAGAAATCTCTGAATTCGCTGAATTCATGAAGCAGTACACTAACACTACTGCGGTAATTGAAGGTCACACTTCTGCACCAGGTTCTGAAGCATACAACATGGATCTTTCAGAAGACCGTGCTGCATCTTTCAAAGAAGTAATGGTAGACATGTACGATATCGACGCTAGCCGTTTAGAAACTGTTGGTTACGGTGAGACTCGTTTACTAGATACAGCTAAAAATGCCGAAGCACATCGTGTTAACCGTCGCATCTCAGTGACTGTTAAAGATACTGTTAAGGTTCCTGAAGAGAAGTAAGCTTCCCTCAGACACAAAAAAGGCGCCTAATTGGCGCCTTTTTTATTGCTTGTTATTTCTGCTGACTTCAACACTTAGCTTTATCACCGCGCATCGGTAGTAAACGTCTCTACTTGGTTAATATTCGTCAGGCATTGCTGGACCAGCATAATTGTCAAAACGAGAGAACTGGCCTTGGAAGGTAAGACGGCTGGTTCCAATAGGACCATTCCGCTGCTTACCTATAATAATCTCTGCTACGCCCTTCTCTTCACTGTTCTCATGATAAACCTCATCACGATAGATGAACATAATAAGGTCAGCATCCTGCTCGATAGAGCCTGATTCACGCAAGTCTGAGTTTACTGGGCGTTTATCGGCCCGTTGCTCTAGGCTTCGGTTGAGTTGCGATAGGGCAACCACTGGTACTTCCAGCTCTTTTGCTAATGCTTTAAGTGAGCGGGAAATTTCAGCAATTTCTAAGGTTCTGTTATCACTGAGTGAGGGCACACGCATAAGTTGGAGGTAATCAATCATGATCAAGCTTATCCCCCCACGTTCACGAGCAAGTTTACGCGCTCGGCTTCTCACATCCATGGGTGTAAGGCCAGATGAATCATCAACAAATAATCTGTCTTTATCTTTCAACATCGCCATGGTGTTAGAAATGCGTGCCCAATCTTCGTCATCCAACTGAGCGGTACGAATTTTGGTTTGATCCACTCGGCTGAGTGATGCCAACATACGCATCATGATTTGTTCAGAAGGCATCTCTAAACTGAAGACTAATACCGGCTTTTCCTCGGACATCATGGCATTTTCAACCAAGTTCATCGCAAAGGTGGTTTTACCCATTGAAGGACGAGCAGCAACAATAATTAAGTCTGAAGGCTGCAGACCACTTGTCTTTTTATCTAAGTCGGTGAAGCCGGTAGTGACACCGGTCACTTCTTTGTTGGTTTTAACCAACACTTCAAGACGGTCGATGGTTTTACCCAATACCGCTTCTACATCGCGAGGACCTTCATTTTCACCGGTGCGGCGCTCTGCAATTTCAAATACTTTGCTTTCAGCTAAGTCGAGAATGTCAGCGCTGTCACGACCTTCAGGGTTATACCCGACTTCTGCGATTTCATGGGCTACACCAATAAGCTCCCGCGTGATTGCACGTTCACTGATAATTTGCGCATATGACACCACGTTCGCAGAACTTGGCGTATTTTTAGCTAGTTCACCGAGATAGGCAAAGCCACCTGCATTTTCAAGTTCATCGTGCTTTTCAAGCTCTTCCGATACGGTAATAAGGTCGACCGGCGCGCTTCTATTTAACAAACGAGTAATGGCGCTATAAATGGTTTGATGCGAGCGGTTATAAAAGTCGGTATCAGTAACGAGCTCCGCTACTTTGTCCCAACTTTCTGGATCAATTAGCATACTGCCAAGAACAGACTGTTCGGCCTCAATACTATGAGGAGGAACTTTCAACTTCTCTACATTATTATCGCCTTTTGGAGGGGATACCACTTACACTACCTACTCTGTTTACTTGAAGCACGGCTGACTATTATGCGCTTTTGCGCTTCGTTGAACAATGGAGTAAGAGCTCATAAATGAAGGTTAATAAAAATTATTAACCACTAGCGGAATGCAAACCTTCGTGAAGCGCTTATCTTGTAAGGGCTACTCCAACAACTTCACCACACTATGGTTAACTTATAGCGTTTTTTCAATGCGAAAAAAGGTGCCATCAAAAACGGTATAAGCAACATTATGCTCTTGAAACAAAAGCACTGAACCTAACGCCTGTGGGCCATTTTCACAGGATAGCTCTACCTGCGTAATTTTACCCTCATCGAAACCTAACGCGTTTCCCTCTATTTTGAAGCTAGCAGCCAGTTCGTCTGAATCCACTTTCTTCTCGGTATAGGTAGGAGACTCACATGCCTGCTGATTCAGTTGCGCACCATCTGAATGGTAAACCAACGAACTACCTAATACCTCTTTAGCTTCTGTGGCGCTTTGTGCAGAGATTCCTGGCTGATAAGCTTGGGTTACCACCCAGGTGCCTTCAAAGAAGGCAGGATCTTGTACTGCACACCCTAAAGTTAAAAAGCTGATACTTATCGCGCCGGCAATAAGTCCGTGAAAGCGCCAGAAGCGCTTTAAATGGCTAAGAATATTCAAAGCTATTTTCCTAATAATTGATTATTTATCGCTGTTGCGGATATCGACTTAGCCATTCTGACGCGGGTAAAAACATTAGGTTCATTAGCGTGGGGTAAATAGACGCACAATTGCGGCGGACGGATTCGTTGCGTAATTTTTGACGTTTAACTGAGTAAACGTCGATTAGCAATGTACCAATATCCTATCCTTACTTAACCTTTATATGGGGGCGTTAGTGCTTTTTTCAAGCAAAAACGCCAATGCTTTAATTCTTTCGCCTCTTGCCGCTACTGCGTATCCAAGGTAATACGCCCATTTACCGTTGAGATATCAACGTTCGCAGAACCGCCATTATTGATAAATCGCAACCAACTGCTGGGGCCATATTTTGGCTTTTTAACCGCATCGCTACTTACGTTATTAATGATTTTGCCACCTGCATGCGTCTCAATATCAAATTGTGCAGATACTTGAGGTTGAAAGCTAAAACGTAACTTCCCACCTACGGAACTGGCTTTCAGTCGCCCGTTTTCGTTTAAATGCAAGCGCGCATTCGTGGCGCCATTCACAGTGGTCACACTAAGAGAATCTATTTTCTCTAGGGTTAAATCAATACCGCCATTAACGGTTTCCACCGCTACGTCAGGGCTAGATGTACTTAACCTCAGGTCGCCATTAACGGCAACAAAAGACACACCTTCCTTACCTGAATGAACGGCCTCCACATCACCATTTACTGTTTCTACATCAAGTTTGCCTTTAACATTGTTCAACGCAATGTCACCGTTTACCGACTCTACTTTTACGCGATTACCAATATCGGTGAGCTCTACATCTCCGTTTACCACTTCAACATTTACACTTTGGACGATGTCATTTATTTGAACATCAGCATTAATCGCGGTGTAGTTCACATCGCTAGATTTAGGCACAAAAATAACCAAGTCATCCCCTTCATCTTTGTTTTTCCACCAGTGCTTGCCGCTACGCTTCACATCAACATGAATGACGATAACATTGCCACGTTGTTCAAAGATAAACTCATCAGTGTTGTCACCCAGTTCACCGGTAACGTGTACTTGAGGTTTATCCCAACCTCTAATTTCAGCGTCACCGTTGACGTGCTCTATATCAATTTTAACGCTATTTGGGACATCTAGTATGCGGTCTATTTTCTCGCCCGCATACGCAGTAAAGGCCAGCATTGTGCTACTTAAAAGTACACCATGAAAAAGTACACTGGCTAAGCTTTTGCGAATAATAGTCATAATATAACTCCTTAAATTTGTTGCCATTTGGGCGCGTGCACTCGCTCAATTAATGTGATTTGCTGTTGATATACGTGCTTTAGCATCTTTAGTAGTGCTCGATTGTTAGGATCATCTTTTAATGCTGCTTTTATCACAACAGCAGCGTCGTCTAATTCTTTTAATTGGGTTTGCCAGTTTTCACTTAATTCTGGCGCACTGTCGTAACTCGCCAGCAAAGTGGTCATCTGTTCATCTTGCTGCTCACTCAGTGCATCAACTAACGCATAACCTGCGAGCTTAGGTTGCTGCCCGCTCGTTTCACCGTTAGTAAAAACAGGCGAGAAATACCAAATAACGCTGACTAGCATGGCACTCGCTGCCATGGCCAACCATGGTGTGGTAGATAAGCGAGCAACTGTGCCGCGCTTGTCTTGGCCTGATGGCTCGTTATTTAGCCCATTTTCGTGTAGCCCATTTTCATCGGCTTTGCCGCTTACTTGGCTGTGTAGTGACAATTCAATACCACGCCATAAATCTCTTTCAGGCTCACGAGTTTTAGGTAGGTGTTGAATCTCAACCTCTAAGGCTTTATCAAACTCATTCATCTTCACACCACATCCAGGTTTTTAGCAGTTGTTTAGCGCGATGAAACTGCGCTTTGCTGGTGCCTACTGCCATATCTAACATTTGTGCAATTTCTTCATGCCTATAGCCTTCAATAGCGTGTAGTACGAATACCATTCGTGCTCTTTGTGGCAATCTAACCACTAGTGCTTCTAAATCGACTTGGCTACTGTCTGCCGCTGCGGGCATCTCCATCGCTGGACTGGTTTCAATATTAAACATACGTTGAACCCAGTTACGCTGTTTACGCAAATACGACACGGTCACATTGGCTGATACACTATGTAACCAAGTTGAAAACTGGCTTTGTCCGTCGAATCTGTCTAACTTTGACCATAACTGAATAAATACTTCTTGTGTGGCGTCTTCGGCAAGACCGCGGTCGCCTGTTAGACGCAAGCACAGTGCATACACTCGCCCGACATGGTTATGATACAAGGTTTTGTAGGCCACTTTATCACCCTGCTTAGCCGCGAGAATCACCGCGGCTTCACGCTGGCTTTCATCATCGCTAGTCAGATTGGTAACCTTTGTTAAAGTGCGCTCCATCACAATCTCATTTTTTTTCGTAAACCGATTTTTTCAACATTTTTGGCTTACCATCTTGTTATTCTTAAAAGGTTAGTCGTACCCTATGTGATAAAGGTTTAAATTAGCAAAACTTATTTTTGGAGTTTGTATGTCCTCACCCTTAAAAGTGGATGCATTATTTGCAGGTCAGCCCCAACCACTTGGCCCACGAGGTGCACCGAGTAGTATTGTAAAAAGCGCAGTTTCACAGCTAACCGTCCACCTTGATTGTACCGACGAAGATCAACAATCAAACAAGAAACTTCATGGCGGCCCCGAAAAGGTTTTGCATCAATTTAGCCCCCTTCATTACTTTACGCTACGTAAGCATTTTCCAGACGGTGAGTTTGAGCCTGGCAGTATTGGTGAAAACATCAGCGTGGATGGTATGGATGATGCCACGGTTTATATTGGCGACGTATGGAAGTTCGGTGAGGTTGTACTGCAAGTCAGTGCGCCGCGAGCCCCCTGCAGTAAAATATCCCAACGTTTTAATATTAAAAACCTAGACAGGTTTGTTGGCGAGCGAGGGATAACGGGTTGGTATTACCGCGTGCTTAACACAGGCGTTATAAATGTGGGTGATAAAGTGGAACTCGTACGCAGGGAAAGCAACACTGTTAACGTCCAAACATTAATGCATTGCACCCACATTAAAACGGATACAACACTGGCTAGAAAGCTCTCAGAACTGGAGATAATTGATGAAGAGTGGCGCTTAAAATGCTTTAAAATAGCCAACAAAGGGGACCATGCTGGCTAGTGCATTCGGCATCAGACAGACTAGAACATCACTTCCTCGTCTTCGTTTAACAAGTACAAGGGAATATCGTTGTTGAGCTTATCATTCATATGCAATAACCTAAACAAGGCCGAATGTGATGTTTTATCCCCCATTCTCCAACTTCTATTGCCATATCCCCATGGCACCACGACACGGCAGCCTAAATCCTTAGCCGCTGTTAGTGCATCTTCTGGCGTAGTATGAACTTCTCGATACCACTTCGGATCATTTTCACTGAAATAGGAAGCAATAGGTAACAAACACACATCTATGTTTCCAAAACGTTCCGCTATACTTTTGAAGTGTGGCGAATAACCTGTATCACCAGCAAAAAATAATGTTTTTCCCTGAGTTTCTAACACCCAACCACCCCACAGGGCAGCATTATTGTCCTCATAAAGAAACGGAACAATTGTCCGATTACTAAAATGATGAGCAGGCACAAAATGGATTGTAGTCTCTCCAATGACTTTCTTTGCATACCAAGCCATTTCATTTATGCGGTAATTGTTTTGGTCGAATTGCTTGGCAACGCCAAGTGGGACAAAGTATGTTGGAGTATTGCCAATAGTTTCTATGTCAGATTTGTTGAAGTGATCGTAATGGACGTGAGAATAAAGTACCGCATCCGTAGCTTGCATCACAACATCATCGGGCTCGTCAGGGATATTCCTATAAAAACCCTCTGTTACTTTAAACCCCCAATTAATAGGCCAGTCAAATTGCCCAAATACGGGGTCGATAAGGATATTTTGTTTTGTTGCGGTTTGAATGATGAAACTCGCATGACCTAGCCATTTAATATGAAAACCAGTATCTAGCGTGACCTGAGGATTATCACCTTGGTACTGGCAGTCTTGCATGAGCGAATCACAAAGTATATCGATATGGGCAGGATAGCAGTCTTCTTGACAGGTTACAGGGTATGTCTTTATGTCACTGTAAAGATTTACAAACCGATCTTGGTAACCTTCTTTTTCGCTGTACCTCACCACCGTATCAGATGACGCAATAACAGAAACATGATTAGAAGCACTACATCCGCTTAGGAAAAGCACCCAAAAGAAAATCCCAAATCTCATACCAACCTCATAATCCTTCAATAACTTATCTTAACCCAATAGGAAAATATGGGTAGGTCACTTTTAAAAATAAACGTAAGCAGGTATGAATAATTTAATATCAGACATAAAAAAACCGCTCATAAGAGCGGTTTTTCGTATACGTCAGCGCTTATGCTTCAGCAATGATGATCACTTTAATAGAAGTGGTTACATCAGAATGAAGTTGTAAGTCGATGTCATATTCGCCAGTGTCGCGAAGTGTGCCAGTAGGAAGTTTAACTTCCGCTTTAGCTACTTCAACACCAGCTGCAGTGATTGCATCAGCAATGTCACGCGTACCGATAGAACCGAAAAGTTTACCTTCGTCGCCAGCTGGCGCCGCAAGAGTTACTTCTGCAAGTTCATTTAGTTTTTCAGCACGTGCATTAGCAGCATCAAGCTGCTCAGCGATTTTCGCTTCAAGTTCAGCACGACGTGCTTCAAACTTTTCAACGTTCGCTTTAGTTGCAGGAACTGCTTTACCCTGTGGAAACAGGAAATTACGAGCGTAACCAGCTTTAACAGCTACTTGGTCGCCCAGACCGCCAAGATTGGCGACTTTATCTAGTAGGATGATGTTCATCTTAACTACCCCTTAATTACGCCAAATTACTTGTGTGAATCAGTGTACGGAAGCAACGCAAGAAAACGTGCGCGCTTAATCGCAGAAGACAGCTGACGCTGATATTTTGCGCTTGTACCAGTGATACGGCTAGGGACAATCTTACCGCTCTCTGTGATATAATTCTTAAGAGTAGCGATATCTTTATAATCGATTTCAGTCACACCATCTGCAGTGAAACGGCAGAATTTACGACGTCTGAAAAAACGAGCCATGGGTGATCTCCTTAAGCGTTATCTTCAGTGGATTCAGGTCTTCTTTCTGCGCGCTCTGTACGAGGTGCAGAATCGTCACGACGCTCACGACGCTCTTCTTTAGTCATAGGAGAAGGCTCGGTTACAGCGTTTTTAGTGCGCATTACCATGTTACGTAAGATAACGTCGTTGTAGCGGAAAGCATTTTCCAGCTCGTCAACAGCTTCAGCAGTCGCTTCAGCATTGATCAATACATAGTGGGCTTTGTGCAGCTTTTCAATTGGGTATGCCAATTGACGACGGCCCCAATCTTCTAAACGATGAATCTGACCATCGTTTTGCTTAAGAATAGTGGTATAACGTTCGATCATACCAGGTACTTGTTCACTCTGATCAGGGTGAACCATAAATACGATTTCGTAATGACGCATTATTGCTCCTTACGGTTGTAGCCTCGACAGTACAGCCAGACTGTATAGAGACAAGGAACCTAGTTAGGGTGGCTGTAAGGGCGCGGATTATACGCACATACCCGCTTTTGTACAAGCATTAATCACCGGAAAATTTTACATTTGTACGTGTTTTGATGAAATTTAGCTAGATACGCTAAATGATGGGGTAGCGGGGTTCATGGACGTTAAAAAAGGCTAAGCGCGAGGCTTAACCTTCATGCTTACAATGCTGCCTTAAATGAAAACACGGTTTCATTTTCATCTGAATGCACCATCAGACTCCCCTTATGGGCTTCCGCAATTTGCGAGGCGATAAACAATCCTAGACCTAATCCACCGGTCTTTTTGTTTTTTTCGTTTCGCCAAAATGGATGAAATAGCTTATCTATGACATCCGCACTTATTGGAGTGCCTCCGTTAGATACGCTTAATGTCAGTGTTTCTTCTTCGATATTCGCCATGACTTTGATAGGTTGCGCTGCATCGCCATGCACTATCGCATTAATCAGCAAGTTAGACAGCAACTGGCTGATACGCTCTGGGTCACATGAAAATGTGCCGTCTATAATGATATCCGCAAGTATCTCTCGGTCTGGATGCAGGCCCGAAAGTTCACTTACGGTGTGTACTAGTACACTTTTTAAATCACTTGCTGGTTTAACGTTTAATTGAATACCTTTGCCCATTTGACCATGCGTAAAGTCCATCACGTCACTAATGAGCCGCGTCATACGTTTAGCGCTATTATCCATTCGGGCCAGTACTTTTTGGGAAGTCGCATCGCTGGCGTGATCAACAAGAAAGTCGACCCCCATTTTAAGTGCCGACAAAGGTGTTCTTAAATCGTGGCCTAAAATGGCGATATATTGCTCTCGCAATTTAGCGGCAGCTTGCTCGCTGATGAGATCGGTTTCAACCGCAGCTAAACGATCGTCAACTTCCATTTGCCTCGATATTAACTCAGCAAACGACTTAATTTGACTTTCAATCTTATCTGTTTTTAAAACTGCAGGACGTGGATCTAAGCCGCATAATGTTCCAAAAAAATCGCCGTTTTGGTTGTAAATGGGAAATGAAAAGTAACTTTCAAAGCCATACATCTTAGGAATTTCACTTTGGCGATAAACATCATCTTTCTTTGCGTGTTCAATGACGATGGCTTTTGTAGATTTTCTGACTTGGCTACAAAACGTTGTTTTGTTATCGAGTTGATCGCCCGGAATTAAATTGAAGTTCACTTGGTCATATACTGCGCACATTGTCCAGTTATCTTCTGTCACTCTGGCTACGCAGATAAAGCGAAGACCAGTGACATCTGATAACATTTTCATTATATGTGGTACAGCTTCTATCGATTGAATAGTGCGAATATCACGCTCAATTGAAGAACTCATTACTTCCTCTTTGTATCTAAGTCACCCATATCACGCCGACTGTCGGCACTCGATTTCCCGCTCTAGCAAGAAAGACTCTTGTGCCTAGTGATAAATTTACTGTTCTTCGTGGCTGTTTAACTAGCTACAGGCTGCAACCAATGTGAACGAAACCGGTAAATTTTTGAATATAGACATGACGATGTGAAAGCTGTTTTCCAACGTACGTTTTAAAATACATCCAAGCGTACTTGGTCACTATACTTAAGTTGTAAAAAAATAATATCAAAAAACTTTAAATACTGTTTATTTATCCAGTTAAATATTGTACAGTTTTATTGTCTATTCATTTAAGGGGACCTACCATGGCCATTACCACACAGTATGTTGTCACGCACAAAGGGGTAGAAAAATTGGTAACTACCGATAAAAAAGAAGCAGATCAGTACGATAAGATGCTCGACGCTGCCGACAACCTTGCTGAATACATTCAAGCAAAGGGCTTAGGCATTGACGATAGCATTGTTGAAGAACTCACAATTATGTTGTCGAAAAATAAAGACAAGGTGAGCAAGATTTTTAAAGGCGCGACAGCACAGAGTGTACTAGAAGATGAGAGTGCCGACGTAGTAAAGCTTAAAGCCAACGGATAAGCATAGCAGAAAAGCTCGGCGTGCTTTTAAGTGGAACGAACGTAAATAGAAAATGGTTCAAAGCACGCTAAAAAATAAACAGCACAGATTATCCTGTGCGTTTATCCGTGTTAAAACGAGCAATTAACCCGTTAACTTGATTTACGGTGTCACGAAGATCTCGACCCACTTTGAGCGAGGCTTCTGAAGACTTCTGCGTTTCTTCTGCACTATCAGCAACATCGACCAGCTGCTGATTAATATGCTCAGCCACGGTACTTTGTTCTTCTACAGCAGAAGACATTTCTACGGTAGCTGAGGCAATACCACTTACCGCATTATTGATTTCTTGTAGCGCGCCTCGGGTTTCTTCAACAATGGCACTACCGTGTTCAGCAGACACCAACCCTTCTGAAGATACCTTTACGGCCCGTTCTGTTCTATCAACAAGTTCTTGAATGATATTGTGAATTTTATCGGTGGACACCCGGGTTTTAGAAGCCAAGGTACGAACTTCATCGGCAACAACAGCAAAACCGCGTCCCTGCTCGCCAGCGCGGGCGGCTTCTATAGCGGCATTAAGTGCTAGCAGGTTTGTTTGATCAGCGATGCTAGAAATGATGCTAGCGGCTTCGCCTATATCACTGGTGGATTGGGCAAGCTCGGTAACCGTATCGGAAATCGACTCCACCGCGCCTTTTAATGACAGTATAGCCTGCATCGCTTCTTCAGCTTTGTCGTTACCCATTTGTACGTTAGTTGCGGCAGTTTTGGCACTAACAGCATTGCTCTCTACTCGCTCAGCCACTTCTTGAATAGCCTGACTCATTTGAGTTACCGCTGTGGCAATTTGCTGGGTGGCAAGATTTTGCTGAATAATCGTTTTGCTGGTTAGCTCGGCTTGGCTGTGAGTTGAAACCGCAATATCTTCCAACCCCTCAGATGCATCTTTGATGCGGGTCAACGCCGTGCGCGTACGCGCGAGTTCACAGCCTAACGCCAACTTAGCCTGAGCAATATAATCAACATCGGCATAATACGTTTGTGCCACGAGTTCATTACTATAACTAGCAGGGCTTAACGAAAGAAATTCCCGCCAATAGCTCCGACTTTTTGCCGATTGCCACGCCATCATAATCAGTAGCGCAATGAAAGTAACACCCAGGGGTACCAAACCCGCGGTAAAACCAATGGCTACCAATAATAATAAACTTACCACTATCATGGGTAACATGGGTGAAAGTGTTTGACCAAGCTTTGCAGCAAAGGGAATTGGCGATTTTCCTGCCGATAACCTGGCATATATAGCGGATGCTCGTGTTATTTCTTCATCGGCGGCATGAACCCTAACTGACTCATAACCCACCGCTTGCCCGTTTTCGTATACGGGAGTTACGAATGCTGACACCCAATAGTGGTCGCCGTTTTCTCTTCTATTTTTAACGAGTCCAGCCCAACTTTGACCCGACTCTAAAGTTCGCCACATTTCTTTAAACACACTTGAGGGCATATCCGGATGACGGATAATGTTGTGGTTTTTTCCTATCAGGTCTTCTCGATTGTACCCACTTGCCTCTACAAATTCGTCATTGCAGTGTTGTATGACACCCCGTTTGTCAGTGGAAGAGATAAGGCGGTAGTGAGAAGGGAATTTGTATTCGCGCTGGGTAACAGACTGATTTTTCTTCACTAATAAAATCCATTGCTATAGTGGTATCAAAGTAAATAGGAGAGCCCTATTCATCGGTAATTCATTAAAAGGGTAGACGATCATGGTAACAATTAATACTAAAGTAGAAAAAGAATTCGGTAATAATGAAGATTATACGAATAAAAAGATTACGCCAGTGGCAGGCGTACCTTAATTGTGGTGCCCTTATCGATTTCACTGGTCACTTCAAACTGGCCGCCGTGTTCTTCAATAATAGTCAGTGAAATAGACATACCAAGGCCGGTGCCATCACCAGGTGGTTTAGTGGTGAAAAAGGGGGTAAACATTTTGCCAATGACTTCCTCTGACATACCTTTGCCTTCGTCTTGCAACGTAATGACCGCCTCGCCTTCTAGGGATTCAACATCAAACTTAATGCATTTTCCTTCATCTGTGGCATAGATGGCGTTAGTAAGTAAGTTGACGAGTACTTGCTGTATTTGCCCAGCGTTGCCTAGTACTTCGATATCGGTTTCAGGAGGCGTGAATATGACCTTATTTTTATACTTGTGCAGGTTATTCGTGATTCGTAAGGCTGAGCTTATCGCTTCGGCAACATTAATGGCGACGCGCTTATCACCGCTAGGGTAGGAAAACCCTCTTAGCGCTTTTACGATATCGATAATTCTTTCAATACCTTCTGAGGACTCTTCAAACATTTCAGAGATAGCCTCGGCACTATCTTTTAATGAATACGTGTTTTCAAGCGCTAAATAACGGGCTTCTATTTCTCCACCCGCATCTTCACAAAGTACCTTTATTTCAGACAAAGCACTCTGGTAATCTTTAAAGATATCGCCAGCCACCGAGGTGTTGCTACGTACATAACCAATCGGATTATTAATTTCGTGGGCAATACCGGCCGCCAACTGACCTAACATGGCCATTTTATCTGCGGTTATTAGCTTTTCTTGCAGATAGCGTTGGTCTTTTTCCATCGAGGATAGGGCGGCTTTGTGATGCTTAATTTCGTGTTTAGAACTTCGGTAGCCTATACCAAATTGTAGATAGTGCTTATTTGCATCCAGCACATAAAGCATTTCTTCATCTAATTCACTGTTTTTGGTCAGTAGTGCTAGCCATGCCTGCTCGCCATTGCCCAAGTTCTGCATGAAATGTAATACGTAAGCCTCTTCATGATTGTCTGGCCTTTCAACGATATTTACACACCATTGGCTATAGTCTTCTTTAACAGACAGCGGGAGTTCATCTAACATAACCTTGGCTAAATCGCTGGCTTCAACCCAACCATTTTCTACTTGCCAAATTTTGTTGTCATCTCCTTGAACCACTTTTCCGGCTTTGGTAATGAAGGCTAAACCACAAAAGGCATCGCTGAACTCTACTGCTGACTCAATAGCGGAGAAAATGAAACTTGCCCCGCTATCGGAGGTTTTAAGGTGGGAAGCAGAGCGATTCAAAAAGATTAATTCTCGCTCTCTTTTTTTTGATTCATGCAATGCTTTACGCAAGGCTTGCGTTGCCGAATAGGCATCGCTTGAGTAGCTTTCTAAAAACCACTCAGCATTTGCCCGCGCTATCTTTTGGCGCTTAAGCTGTCGCTCAAGTAATTTTACTTGAGCTTTTAAGTCAGCAACCTCATTGGGGCTAGGGGGTATTGAAGCATCGCTCAATATATAAGCCTTTTAGTCTATACCTCTTCAAACGCATTTAGGTATATGAGAAAACAAGTTAGCTCACTATCTTGTCTAATAGCAGCATTACTTTCTCGCTAGAGCGTTCCATTTCAATCACTTTAGCTTCTAGTGTTGAAATATCACCCTCTGCTTTTGCATTAATAGCAGCTACACCAGCACGATGAACCGCTGCATGAGGTGTTTCTAAATCTCTGAATGGTGACGACTTGCCAATAGCCGCACCCTGATTTTCGCTATACCACTTTCCCAAACGACAACTCGCGTGGTCAGCAAGATCACTTGATTTTTTATCGCTGTAACCAAATAAAACCGCATATACATCTGACTTCCATACTACGTGGTCTAGCTTAACCGTTTGTATAAAGGAGCTTAACGCCCCCTCATTAATGGTCGTTTTCATGCTATCGCAATGAGAAACCATGGTTTCATAACTGCTATTAAGGGTACTAATCCCTTCTTCTAGCTCTTCGTTATTGCCTCTTAATTCGTTAACACCTGAAACTGCTTTTGCCGTAGATTGAATAATATCATTTACTAGTTCAGACACTTCTGTCGCTGATTTATTGGTTTCAGTAGCGAGTGCACGCACCTCATCGGCGACGACACTGAATCCACGACCAGCATCACCCGCACGCGCTGCTTCAATAGCAGCATTCAATGCCAGTAGGTTGGTTTGATCCGATATACTGGTAATGGTAGATACAAATTTGTTGATGTTATCGGCTGTGCTTGATAGCCCAGAAATACGCTCGCTCATACTCACCATTTGGGTATTCAACCCACTCATGTCTTTAACAATTTTGGTAAGTACTTGAGAAGACTGTTCAAACAATTCATTAATATCTGATATTGATTGGTTTTCGGCGTTTATTTTTTGATAAGACCCTAATACGGTTTCTCGTATGCCTTCCACTTGGTTCAAAGAGTTAACCAAACAACGTGTTACCACATCGTCTTCGTTTTGCCTGGCGGCGTCGCTTAACTCGATAACTTGTCGATGAAGTTCTGCATTTTCAGACTCTAAGGCTGATATTTTATCAAGGGCAACTTGATAGCGGCTTTCAATTTGAGAGGCCTGAGACTCTTTTTCTAAGTATTTGCTTCGAGAAACGAACATAGTTGACCAAATTTTTATTTGTGTGAAAATTTAGCATAACAGAAAAAAGCGTAACTTCACCATTCGTCGTTGGTTGAATTTACTCAAATTTTCTAGTGGTTCCTCGAATAATCAATTTAGGTGACAAAATATGTTCCATTGTCATTTTCCTATCGCCATAAGCCTGATTTAAAATCCAGCGTGATGCCATAGCACCAATCTCGCGCACAGGATAGTTCACGGTAGTTAACTTAGGGGTAAGGTAACTAGCAAAATCGACGTTATCGAACCCAATGACTGAGATATCTTCCGGTACGCGCTTGCCATGTTTTCTAAGTGAGTTAATGGCACCTGATGCCATTTCATCATTCGCACAAGCGATAGCGCTAAAATTCACATTGCGGCTAAACAGTTCATCCACACATTTTTCACCAGAGAAGGCTTGGAAATTACCTTCTGCCACTGACTCTTCTTCGAAATGAAAATTGGCTTCTTCTAATGCTTTTTTGTGCCCAAGTAAACGATTAAAACCATCCGCTTTAAACAATGCGCCCGCAGCGTAAGCAATTTGAGTATGACCCAAATCGATAAGGTGTTTAGTCGCTAGATAAGCGCCAAGCACATTGTCTAGGCTAATACACTTTTCACCAATAGCTTCTATATAACGGTTAACTACAACAATAGGAACATCTTGGCTGGCAAGGTCGATAAGGTACTCATCGCTGACCGCCTCAACATGCAGAATAAGCGCATCGCAACGGCGACTCAGCAAGGCTTCAATTTCTTTTTTTTCCAAGGCTTCATCACTGTGCCCAGTCACCACAAACATATGTTTGTTGGCTTGCCTAAGCACTTTTTCAGAACCGGCCATCATGGCGCCAAAGAATGAACCGTGTAATTCAGGAACCACATACCCAACGGTATGGGTTTTATTTGAGGCAAGGGAAGCCGCAATGACATTGTGTCGATAGCCAAGCTTCTCCATCGCATCAAGCACTTGCTGACGCGTTTTCTCTTTAACGGTATCTGTGTTGTTGATAACCCGAGATACTGTAGCTGACGACACGCCGGCTAGCTCACTTACTTGTTTAATCGTTACCATAGAGCATTAACAGTGCATACGTGCGCTGTGTATATCCTTGCTTTGCGTAGTTATTATTACGATGCGCGATGCGCGTCGTCTGTGGTCAATCCAAGACGCTGCTGAATTGCCATCATTTTTTGGTTATCTAATGTATACCAGCGCATAATAATCGCAACACCTATCGATGCAATTGCTGGCCCGATACAAAATAACGCCACAATTCCTTTTGCCACATCCGGTGAAAATGCGTCTGGTTGATAGTTAACTGATGCCAGTAACCACCCCGCAAGTGCGCCGCCCAAGGCCAGTCCAACCTTAATAAAAAAGACCACGGTTGAATACGTTAACCCAGTCATACGAAGCCCCGTTTTATCTTCGCCATAGTCCACCACATCAGCAATTTTCGCCCACAGTAGCGGGGTAGCCATTTGCAATATAAGGCCCCAAAGGAAATGTAGCGCAATGGCCGTAAACCACGCTTGATAAGGCACAAAATAATTCACGATACACACTACTGCGCTGGCCAACTGAAGCCAGGTGTAAACTTTGATTTTACAAAATCGTTTCGCTACTGGGTTGGCCAACGCACAGCCTATAATGCTTCCCACCATACCGGCGGTAACAAATAATGTGGCCGACTCTGGCCGCTGCAACACGTACTTCACATAGTAAAGCGCTAGCGTGTTTCGCATCACCATGCCGGTAAGTAACACAATTGCAACCATACAAAGCACTCGGCATTGATCATTTTGCCAAATGGCCGCTAGCTGAGTTTTATAGGGCGCAGGCGTTTCATTGGCAGGTTTCACCCGCTCTTTAGTACCGGCAAAGCAAAGTAGAAAAAGTACCATCCCCACTATGCTCATCACTATCATGGCGCGCTGATACCCAAGTGCTTCGTTGCCGTTCCCTAAGTAATCAACCAATGGCAGCATAAATGATGTCACCAGCAGGCCACCACCCATGGCAAATACAAAGCGATAAGATTGGATAGATACCCGTTCTGAAGCATCGGCACTTAGCACGCCGCCCAATGCAGAATAAGGAATATTGATGGCCGTATACATTATCATTAACAGTGCGTAGGTGATAAATGCATAGTACAGCTTACCGTCTTCGGTAAGCCATTCAGGCGAGGTAAACGCAAGCACGCTACACAGCGCAAAAGGCAAAGCCAACCATAATAAATAGGGGCGGTATGCGCCCCACCGCGTTCTTGTTCTGTCGGCCAAAGATCCCATTAAAGGGTCGGTAACCGCATCAAATACGCGAACCAGTAAGAACATGCTCCCTACCGCTGCAGCCGGTATGCCGACAACGTCGGTGTAGTAGAATGTCAAAAACAGCATGACGGTTTGAAAAATGAAATTACTTGCCGTATCGCCTAACCCGTAGGCAATCTTTTCCTTTGCACTTACCATTGGCTTCACCGTTATCTTTATTATTGGCTATGTTCGGATTAACTGT
>NZ_PYHU01000032.1:0-1979 GCF_003989595.1 Alteromonas sp. KS69
ACAGCCCGGAGGCTCATATGTTCATTGACAGCCCGGAGGCTCATATGTGTTAGCTGCCATTGTCAAATTGAAAAATGATAGCATATACGCTAGCATGTAAACCATGAATAAAGTAGTTATTGACACCAGTGTACTTATTAGCGCCCTGATTGGCAAAACAGGGCCAGCCCGAGAAGTGATAAGGCAATGCTTGTTGGGGGATTTAAAGCCGCTGATTAGCACGACCTTATTCTTGGAGTACGAAGCAGTAAGCAAGCGAGACAAAATTAAAGAATTGTGCCCGCTTACTGAGGACGAAGTGAGCGAGTTGCTAGCAGCATTTTTTAGTGTTTGCGAATGGGTGCAGATACATTATTTGTGGCGGCCAAATTTAAAAGATGAAGGCGATAACTTTCTTATAGAGCTTGCAGTGGCAGGAAATGCCGAGAGCATTATTACGAATAACCTAAAAGACCTGAGAAATGCGGAATTACAATTTGATGGTTTGAAAGTGTTAGCGCCTGAAGATTATTTGAGAGGAGTTTAATATGTCCACTTTAACTGTACGTTTACCAGACGATAAGCATAATCGATTGAAGGCTTTGGCAGCGCATAAAAAGTTGAGCTTAAACAAATTGATAGAAGAATTGTCTACGCAAGCGATAGCTGAATTTGATACTGAGGTAAGATTTAAGGCGATTGCTGCTACTGGAGACAAAAATAAAGGTTTGGAACTTCTAGATAAGCTTGATTCACATTTTGGCAGCTAACTTTTAAATAAGGGGCGCAAACTTGTGGGCTAAAATCCGAACGGAGTGAGCAGCCCACATGTTTGCGTCCCAGCCCGCGCAGCGAGCGAACTTAATTTTTTTGTTATACCTTACACTATTCTTCATATTTCCGAATCACCGCTACTTTGCCATCTTCGATTTCCAAAACTTCCATCGTTGAGTAATGTAATTCTATGAGTTCATTTGTTTGGGGGTGTACTCCCTTGCTAGATGTAGTGTATGTAATGGCAATTGCATTGTGAGCGGGAATAACTTGCTTCAAGGTAGCTTCATATACCGAATGAGAGCCCAAATAAAACAGCATCCCTTCGCGTATACTTTCTCTGCCGTCAGGTAATCGCGAATCATCTGAGTCGTAGGGCAAGTGTTGGTGGGCGACATCGGCCTTAAGGAAAGACAGGTAGTGCTCTAAGTCTTTTTCAGTAGCATCGGGAGATTGAGTCGCTGCCCATGCTGAAAAATACCTGTTACCGAGTTCGGATAAGCCTGTGTCTGCTATTGCGTTAAGTGACCAGAATAAAGTGACTAAAGAAAGTGTCCATCTTTTCATAAAAACCTCCACTGTTTAAATTAGGTATAACACCCCACTAAGGGGCGATAACACATGGGCTAAAATTAGGAACGAAGTGACGCAGCCCATGTGTTAGCGTCCCAGCGAGCAGCGCGAGTGCCTTGAGTGGTTTGTTATGCACTTACACTGTTATCTCTATGAAAAATAGCGATTTTATTATTATCCAAATCCCTAATGTAACAAGCAAAATAAGCATTATCATTTCGAGGGCCAGGCTTGCCTTCGCAAGTCGAGCCTAAGCTGATTGCTAGCTGATAGACCTTCTTAACAAGTTCATTACTGTTAACCTTGAGAGCCAACATAGTTCCGTTACCGAATGTTGCATTTTCTTTATTGTGTGGTTTAGTAATGGATAACTTTGTATCAGAGCCTGGAAATGCATAAAACACAACGTCTTCTGTTTTTGCTACTTGCTTTGCACCGATTAGACCAAGAATTTGGTCATAAAACTCAATAGCTTTATTAAGATCGTTAGTTCCTAACGTAATGTGTGAAATCACTTCCGATGTCTCCTAGGTGCATAACTTTCCAATAACGGGCGCAGGTACGTGGGGCATAATGGCGAAGCCGCCCCGCGTGTATGCGTCCCAGCGAACGTAGTGAGTGTGTTGATTGGGTTGATAATCATTGAGCCTCCT
>NZ_PYHU01000033.1:0-118356 GCF_003989595.1 Alteromonas sp. KS69
ATAGTTTATTGTACCAATTCAGATATCAATTGAGGATCGATACTTAAGACCGATTGATCATATAAAAAGACTGCTTAGACCAAAAGGTGATCAATAGTTTTCACACAGCCTGTACGTAAAGCGGACTTTTTCGCAGCTATTTGAAAAGATGGACAGCGCTGAGTGAAAGGCATACGTTCGATTTAACTCACTTTTGAACATTTCCTAGTTACGGCCCACAAAGCACTCTGACTATTTGCACTATATGAAGTATGGCAAATGAAGTCGAAAAGCTTACTTTGTTCATTATTCTTAATTTGCGATTCATAGTCGGTCCTATGACCAGTATATTAACCCCGTAGCCGCAAGGTTTCTGTTTTTTACTATTGTGTCGCTTTCATATAATATGTTCGCCTTTTAGCTTAGTTACGCTCACAGGAAGTGATTAATGTCCAATTATAAAAATCTAAATCTTGATAGGGATGCAATTGATGCTAACGTTGTCAAGTTTTTAGAACGTAACAATATGGTACAAGACTGCGAACCAGCAGTAGTCGGAAAAGCAAAGCGTTATAAATTTGGTTCTGCTGGATCTAAGTTCGCTATGGTAGACCTTTACCTGAACCAAGATGGTACGACAACCATTAACCACAAAATTGGTAGTAATCAGGAACAAGGTGAACATTTTGCTGATTACTTGAAAGCAACAATCAATCCAGCAGAATTTGAATCTGTAAATCTGTCTATTGACGGAATAAGGATAGAAGATTTCGATTCAGTAATTGCTTTCATCAATGATTCGGGTGAGTTTAAAATCGAAACCAATCGTGATGAGCTTGCGTGCAAGCAAATTACGCTTAAAAGCATCAAGCACCAAGACCAACTTAAATTAACGAGCCATAGAACTACGAGAAAAATGCAAATCCAGGGGAAGCCCCTATCTTGCTATCGGCGAGTGATTTTTATGCTGACCGATCTGTTAGATCTTAAAGCGCTAGCTCAAGTTCTCTACAAAAAAGACGATAACGGTGCAGAGATAGTTCGGACTGAAATGGCAGAAGATCACCTAAAGCGATTTTTTGTAAATAGTTACGAACAATTGCCTGCACAGGTAAAAAAGTTGTTGATTTCGAGTTGCTGTGTAAAACTTGCTTCGCCTCAGCTCCCCGATTATTGCCTTCTGTTATACCCAGATCTTAGGGCATTAGAAGGTGTGTTGAAGCTACTTCTTGACAAATATGGTATGTCTGTTGCTGACGCTGAACATGGTTTTGGTGATTTTTTTAACGTCGACAAAAAAAGTGGACAGTGTACAATTAATCCAGAATTCAGCACGCAAATCGGTAATACTGCAATGGAAAGCGCCTTCGCTGTAGGCTATAGTTTTTATAGGAAACATCGGCATACCTTATTCCATATGGAGGAGTTCGATGGCGGTAGCCGTTTAATATCAAATTTGGACATGGCAATTAGTCTTTCAAACGATGCTTACAATGCCATTGACAATTTGTATACCGCTAGTACATGACAATTATGATTAAGAAGATACGCATTATAGGTGCACTTGCTGTGGTTACTGCAACCGCAGACTTTCACCCTTTGCGTCAGTTAAAACAGCTAACCTTAGAACTCGATAACTTAAAGTTCGAAGGTACGGTTTTATTCGATTTGCTAGCCGTAAATGGCTTGGCAGAAAATCGCTTTGCATCCATGAAATTCTCCGAGTGGAAATTTGATCGATCTACCTTCGCGCTTGAATCAGAAGTGGACCCAAGTATCAAAGACGAACAAGATACTATTGCCAAACAAGATAAGACGTTCTTACTTGGCAGCATTCTCTCATCCGAAGAAGTTGAAAAATTTACTCACTAATCTTTGCGCGGTTATTATTGCTCACATAACATTACGACGCCCCGTAAAGAGAAGTGCGGGGAGAGGGCTTTTTTCTTGCCGTTCATTACTTTTGTATATCAAAGTTACCTGAATATCAGTGTTTGAATTTTAGATTGTAACTCATAAAGGGGCAGAAATGAGCTACACGTGACCGACCGCTTTTGTCTGAAGCGGTAGCACATTGATAATTGAGCGAACTTGCGCTTTTCGCTCTAGCAAGTATGAAACTATTTCACTTCTCTGCAGTGGTTTGGGTTGTAATCTGAGGCATATCATTTGGATAGTACAAAACACAAAAAGATTACAACAAGGTAATAACGTTCAAAAAGGGCAAGATTACGGCAAGGTTAAGACAACGAAATACGGTAAGTTTACGGTAAAGGCAGTGTAATAAATTGTTAAGGTACAAACCCCATGAAAACCTCACCCCAAACCACGACTTAACCTTTGAATTGTAGCCTGCAAATGAGTCATAACCACACCAGCAACTACACAAAGCCCATGTGACCCCTAAGATTACCCCAAGGTCCAGAAGTGAATAAACGCCACCAGCATAAACGGTAAACTATAAACAGGCACAGGGTACAATTATCAGCGTTAATACAAGGCAATAGACTTAATCCACAATTCATTTAGTGCTGGTGGATCATGGACTCAATACAAACAATCGAGCAACCCGAAGTAATACTATGTAATCTATTGGCCTTAAGATACTCCCAAACAGACGACTTCAGCATAGATCACCTTGATGTAATAGTATCAATCCAAACAGCAGTAAAGCTGCTCAGAATGGCGCATTGTGAGCTATACGGCATTGAGGCACTTATGATATAAATTCAGTACTAAGGGGAATTTAAAGTGACGCAAAAAAGACAAATAAAAGATGATTTAATGTGTATGCGACTAACAAACGGTAATCATTTAGTAATTTGTCATAGCCAAGGCGTTAAAGCAAAGATAACCAAGTCAAGCTACAAGTGCCAGCCACTCTTAAAACGTCTAATAAGAGCATTACAGGACGTTTTTTGATTCCGCGTTAAAGGATTATTTTTTCGTCCCGCTTTCAAGTGTCAGGACGTGTAGTTAGTAATTAGTAAACGGAGTCCTTATGAGTAGTGGCGCTTCGGGTTCGTAGCAGCGCAGTTTTTACGATTTGCAAGCGTTCAGCGTTCAGAGTCAACGACAATACCGGCCAGAGTGGAAACGGGCAAATGCAAGGTAACGTAAAAGGTAATCTGCCTATCAATGGCATCGCCGTTACGCAGTAGGAATTTAAAAAGGTAATTCCTAGGGGGGCACCTACCGAGGGTAATACGCATCTCGAAATTACTCTATTTATGACCCATTTTGATATTAGGTTGTTGTTTAGTTATCCGGTATGCGTAACCAATACGCACCGCAGTTGGCCTTTGTTCAGGACATTCAAACCATAACGATACATAACAACCAGAAAGGCAGCGAAAGTTAACTAACCAGGTCGATAAATTTAACCAATCGGTTTTTATTGTCAGTCAACCCAGAGGGCAGGTTGAAATTTTGTTGGTCTGGCAATCAGTACCGCCGCTAAATGACAACTTACACACCTGTAACTCTGAAAAGTTTTTTCTCGCTGAGATACAAAACGGAACACCTAAGTGACACCCTACACGACACTCGAGCAGACACTCTACATTTATGGGGTAATACGGCGTAATTTGTTGGAGTGAATGGAGCCTGATCATTGCCACCGTTAATTTAATTTTTGTACTTATTAAATAGGAAACTTTTTTCTTTTTTAATAATAGTCTAAAGATCCCTATCATCGATGAATGTAAATGGAGAAAACACCTTCCCAGTTGATTGCGACTCTCTTGGTTGCTAATTTAACAAAATCCTATTTTTTATTGGAGTAATTATGAAATTAAAAGCTATGGCGATGTTCTCGCTGTTTATGATTCCAGTAGTGTTTGTATTGGGCTATCATTTAGGCCGGTTTGAAAACTTCACTACGTTAACCCTAAACAGCTTGTCACAGCTTGGTAGTTTTTTGGCTGGAGCAACGGGAGTTATTCTAACTTTTCTTGCTGTTTACGGTTTTAATTCATGGAAAAATAGCTTTAGAGCCAATGTAATTGCAGATAGGATTAGTAAAGCAGAGGAAGCATTAGAATCCACAGTTGTTAAGTTTTTTACACAACTCGGAATAGAAGTAGGCCTTGAGCGTTTTTCGAAATTATATGGGGATAATTTAGAGGACTTAGACTCACACAAACTAAATCGTCGCAAAGAGTTAGTTGAGTCTTCTCATGATGCTTATGCGCTTTACAAGCAAGCATTAGCAAAATACAAATTGGAAGTGCTCGGGTTGTCTGTGGTTGTTGATGATTCATTGGAGCGAATAAGTAGCGAGAGACTTGCAGAAGTTTTGAGTGAAATAGAATCGCGGGCGATTGAATTGATGAGAAGCTCACCAAAAACATTAAGCTACAGTGAAGAGCAAACCTCCGTGTTTCAAGAGTTTAAGACTGAGCTATTTAAACAATACCCTTTCAAGTAATGTTTAAATAGCGAAATTAATTTTAGTGACATAGTTAGTAACACACTGTTAGCCCATCTTTTATAATATTGTTTTTTATCTGTTGTTTATGATGTTAATTCAAGTCCGGCCCCGGGCACCATTTCTTTTTACATCTAAATACATCCAATATATATTCTAAAAGCTTATAATACGCTAATTAATTTCAGCATTTTGCTTTACGGCTAACTCACGCTCTGTGCTACCATATCACTCTAATCTTATTGAGTTTACTGCGTGATTCCACATATTAATTCCATTCTGGCGCTTAGAACGTCTGAGCTCAAACGAGCAAAGCGAGCTTTCAATGCGCGGGGTAGTAAAGTTATCCGTTGCGATATTTGTTTACTGCCTGTAAACGCGTGTATATGTGCCGATAAGCCCGAACCACAAGCCTCCTGTGCGGTGTTATTCATCATGTACAAGGGCGAATACTACAAGCCCACCAACACAGGCCGATTAATTGCGGATGTGGTAGCTGAAAATTACGCGTTTGTGTGGCACAGAACCGAACCCGATGCAGATTTACTGGCGTTACTAAGCAACCCTAAATACCAACCCATTATTATATTTCCTCACGAGTATGCTGAGCCAGCGCGCTGCATCCCCAAGCCTGAAGATAAAACAGATAAAATTCCATTGTTTATATTTTTAGACGGCACGTGGCGTGAAGCGCGAAAAATGTTTGGTAAAAGCCCGTACCTTGATAAGTTTCCGGTGCTCGGTGTATCCCCTGAAATATCATCGAATTACTTGTTGCGAGAATCTACACGAGAATTCCAGCATTGCACTGCAGAGGTGGGAATAAACGTGTTAGATTTGGCAGGTGAAGTTGAAGCGGCTACGGCGCTAGCTAAATACTTCAGTATTTTTCGACATCAATACTTGAAAGGGAAGCCCCATTTAAGTCACAAAATTGAATTTGCAAAGGCGCAAGTTAAGTAACCCTTGTCTTGCGTGCATTCGCGCTTAACTATAAGGTTAAGCAATCAAAACCCAAGGAGAAAAACATGGCAACAGTTACGTTTCAAGGTAATTCAGTTTCAACTGTAGGTTCGCTTCCAGAAGTTGGGCAGCAAGCCCCAGACTTCACATTAGTAAAAGCGGATTTAGGTGAAGTAACCCTCGCTGATCTTAAGGGTAAACGCGTTATTCTTAACATTTTCCCTTCTATCGATACAGGCACGTGTGCAACGTCAGTGCGTAAATTCAATGAACAAGCAGCTGGTCTAGACAATACACAAGTTATTTGTGTATCTGCTGACTTACCATTTGCAGCTGGCCGCTTTTGTGGTGCAGAAGGCATTGAAAATGTGATTACCGGTTCTACTTTCCGTACAAGTTTTGGTGACGACTACGGTGTAGCATTCACCTCTATGCCGCTAACCGGTCTGCTATCACGAACAGTCGTTGTGATTGATACCGACGGTAAGGTACTTTATACCGAGCAAGTGGCTGAAACCACGGAAGAACCAAACTACGATTCAGCAATGGCTGCTTTGTAATTAAGAATATAAAGCGTAAATAGCTCAAACCAGTAATGCCCACAGCGTTACGTGGGCATTTCAATGGAGAGGGTGATATGTCGATGTTAGTTAATGTTCAACAGCTTGCCACGCAACTGCAAGATGAACCCATCATTTTAGTGCGTGCGGTTATGGACGACCCGGTTACCAAAACGCCTGATTCTCGAGATGCCATGGTGTTGCCTAACTCTGTGGATATAGACTTAGACGGCGAGGGCAGTGATCACACTACGGGTTTTCCTCATAGTATGCCAACCGAATCTGACTTTGCTTTGTACTTAGGCCGACAAGGTTTAACCGAACGTTCGTCTGTAGTGGTTTACGATACCCGAGGTATGTACAGCGCCCCTCGTGTTTGGTGGATGCTTAAAGCCATGGGGCATGAGAACGTAAAATTGTTAAATGGCGGCCAAGTAGCGTGGGAAGAAAAAAACTTACCAGTATCAGAACAACGTATTCCCTCACATTTTAAGTATGAAAGTAATGCGCAGAGCAAATGGTTTGTAAATAGTTCCGCGGTTATTCAAGCGATTAATACCGATGCCCAACTAGTCGATGCCAGAAGTGAAGCGCGGTTTTACGGGCAAGCAGAAGAGCCTCGCCCTGGGGTTCGTTCGGGGCACATGCCAGGTGCTTACAATCTTCCATTCACAGCGCTGTTAGAGAATGGTTTTTTCTTAAGCGTTGAAAAATTAAAAGATGTTTTTGCCAAAGCCAATATTGATTTATCGAAGCCCATTATCTGTACCTGCGGTTCAGGGGTTACGGCGTGTATTATTGGCGTTGCTGCACTCATGTGCGGTGCAAATGATGTTGCTATTTACGATGGTTCTTGGTCTGAGTGGGGAGCAAACGCCACTTTTCCAGTAGTGAAAGATTAACCTTCGTTTAATTTAGGGTAGTCGTGTTACGTGTATATATTTCAAAGGAATTGAGCTTATGAATACACCGCCTCGCGTTGTCGTGTTAACTGGTGCAGGAATTTCAGCAGAATCTGGATTAAAGACGTTTCGAGATAACAACGGATTATGGGAAGAGCACAGTGTGGAAGACGTTGCTACGCCCGAAGCTTTTGCCCGTAACCCTGAACTTGTATATCGGTTTTATAATGAACGTAGAATGCAATTAACTACGGATTGCGTTAATCCCAATGCTGCTCATGAAGCGCTAGTGACACTTGAACGCGCATTGAAAGACCGATTCACATTAATCACGCAAAATGTGGATGATTTGCACGAACGCGCGGGCAGCGAACGTATTTTGCATATGCACGGAAAATTACTGTCTAGCCGTTGCGTAACAACAAATAAGACTTTTGAATGCAAAACTGCGTTCGACGGCCAAACTGTTTGTGCCTGTTGTAATACCGCCACTTTACGACCCGACATTGTATGGTTTGGTGAAATGCCCCTTTATATGGAAGAAATTTCACAAGATATTGCGAACGCAGATATCTTCTTAGCCATTGGAACCTCAGGAAATGTTTATCCTGCCGCTGGGTTTGTGATTAATGCGAAAGATTCGGGCGCACAATGCATAGAGTTAAATTTAGAACCCAGTGCGAATAATTGGTTATTCGATGAATCTATTAGCGGCAATGCCACTGAAATAGTCCCAGCGTTTGTAACGCGGTTAATTAAAGAATATGATCTTTAAATAAAGCCATAATTTGAAGATATTCATGGCTAAAGACACTTTACTAGCCTGTAAGCTCACTGACACTGAGCGCCTAAAATATAGAGTAATATTAATAATATATGCCTTACCTGAATGAATTTTTGACCATTGCCCTCGTACACCTTGTTGCAGTAGCTAGCCCAGGCCCTGATTTTGCGGTAGTGGTTCGCAATAGCCTCGCGTACGGTCGCCGTATTGCTATTTATACAAGCGTTGGCATTGGACTGGCGATTTTGCTACACGTTGGGTATTCACTGGTGGGTTTAAGTGTAGTTATTGCCACTACGCCATGGCTTTTCAAAACCTTTAGTTATCTTGCTGCGGGTTATCTATTGTATATTGCGTATGGCGCACTAAAAAGCGGGCCTAGCCAACCGCCAGCAGGCGGCGAGGCAGGGGTAAGCAACAGCGTAGATAATCTGGATGAAACTAAGCTAGCTAATAACAAGGCGGCCAATAATAAAAAAGCTAACTCGCAAATATCTGCACAAAAAGCACTTTGGATTGGCTTTTTAACAAATGGCTTAAACCCCAAAGCAACCTTATTCTTCTTATCGTTGTTCACCGCTATTATTGATATCGACACGCCTTTTTCAATCAAGCTTGGTTATGGAATTTACTTAGCCATAGCAACAGGACTTTGGTTTTGTTTTCTATCCTACCTACTTAGTACCAGTAAAATTGCTCAACTTATTGGGAAAAAAGGGTACTGGCTCGACCGTGCAATGGGCGTTTTACTGGTTGGCTTGGCCGCAAAATTAGTCTTGGGCTAACGTTTCACTCATAGATTTATGCTTTGAGGCAAAACGCTGGTTATTACATTTAATCAACTAACACGTGGTAATTGGGGTTAATCGCCATATTTATGTATAATGCGGCGGTTAAATTCGATAGCAGCAGTAGAGGATCGTGTGGCAGATAATAAAATGCCTTTTAAAGATAACCAGCCAACAAGCAAGCTAGAAAGAACACTTTCAAAGCAATATGATTTCGATATTAAATCGTTGTTTTCTCGCGCTAATGGTTTGGCTAAAGCAAATTTTTTAAGCTTATTCCAAGCTTCATTAGTCCTATTTCTTACGTTTGTCGTACTCGGTTTTGTTGCTCAGAAGTTCATTACTTTCAATGAAGACGGCACCTTCATTTTTGAACACCAATCGTTAATTGAAATTGTGGCTATTTTCATTGTTGCACCACTAATTGGCGGGTTGTATATGATGGGGGTGAGCCATGCCAGAGGTCAAAAAACCACGGTTTTCTCTATTTTCAGCTACGTCTCTTTGATATTCGCATTAGCCCTTACTCAATTGGTGAATGGCATAGTGGTACAAATTGGCTTGGTATTGTTAGTGGTACCTGGTGTGTATTTTTGGATGGCGACCTCTTTTTCACTCATGCTGGTTGCCGATAAATCGCTTACTCCGCTTCGCGCTATTATTTTATCCTGCCGGGTATTTAATGCTTATTGGGCACAGTTAGCCGGTGTGTTTGCCATTTTTATTATATTGTTTATTTCCGTTCCGTTTACATTAGGCTTGTCCCTTGTGTGGGTTCTACCCCTGTATTTCAGTATGCTAGGGTTGTTGTATGAAGAGATGATCGGTGAAGAGGGTGAATATACACCCAGCCAAACTGTTCAAAGTAAAACGAATGAGTCGAGCTTCGATGCATAAACGGGAAACGCTAAAAATTGTTTTAATTACTATTGCTGTATTGGCAGTAATAGTCATTAACGCGCTTATATTAACTAAGCGCGAGCCCGATATTTTAGATATTCCAGAAACACCTGAAGCCACAAAACCTGTTCCCGACTTTTCTGCGTATACCGACGTTAAAGAAAAGAAAAGTGCCTTTTTCGATTACTTACGCCCCGAAGTTGAAAAACAGAATGCGTATTTACTTACCCTTAGACACTACATACAAACGTTGTATCGTAAGGCTTTGAACGAAGAGCCGCTAACCGACGATGACATTAGCCGTCTTGAGTGGTTGCAAACTGAGTACCGCGTAAAGGCGGAACAACCGCTCACATCTCGTCTGCTTGCGTTACTTCACAAAATTGATATTTTGCCTGCTGAACTCGTGCTCGTGCAAGCGGCAAACGAGTCGGCATGGGGCACCAGTCGTTTTGCTAGAAAAGGTTATAACTTCTTTGGTATTTGGTGCTTTGTGAAAGGATGTGGTTTTGTTCCCGGTAAACGAAATGCCGGCGCAACGCACGAAGTCGCGAAGTTCCCAAGCCTATCTCGGGCGACTTATACTTATATGCGTAACCTGAATAGACACGATGCCTATACCGATTTGCGAGAAATCAGAGAGCGGTTAAGAGCAAATCAAATCCCCATTACTGGCGTAGCCTTGGCAGAGGGATTAATGAATTACTCTGAGCGCGGCGCGGCCTATGTAGACGAATTACAAACCATGATCCGGTTTAACCAGGAGTTCTTAACCGAATGAAACGTATAGCATGCGCGCTTATAGGCGCATTACTCACCTCAAGTGTTGCCGCTGAAATGGTGAATGTGGAATACAGCCGTTTTTATAGTCACGTAAAAAAACTGGATAATGAAGACACTCAAGCTTTGCAATTCGCTTTTGGTTTTCTGCGTGTTGGTGAAGGGCGGTTATGTGAAATTAATAACGCTGAGATAGTCACTGACAAACAAACTATGCCATTAGAGGTTAGTGATGAGTATAGATTCACTGTACCGACGGAGAAAGCGCTAAAATTGGCAAATGCCTATATTAGTATCGATTTAACTGAAGCGGCTAATGTATGTGATATGTCTGTGCAGCTAGAAACAAAAAGTGAATACTTAACCGCCAGTTATACAAAAGAAGAGCTGAATTTTATCTATGGCCAATATGAAGCGTTCTTCAATGAAATGGGCAGCTTTTTATCGTTCTTAATGCCAACGGTGAAAGGGTTGATGTTGCAATTTGATGATAAAAATCTGGATTATATTACCCCAGAAGGCCTGCATATTAATAACGGCATACTTCACTTAGAACAAAGTGAAATTAACGAAAATAAAGGGCTCACACTACCGAAAGCCCCACTTCGTGTTACCGCTATGGCATCAAGCTAATAGCTGATACTTAATTTGCTCAGCAATACGGGTGATGGTTTCTTCACCCTTTTCACATAGCTCTTGTGCGCGGTGAAATTCCATAATACCCACGTCGGTTAGTTGGGGCTCTATCAGAATATCCGGCGGATCGCCCGCTAAACGAGAACGTGTCACCCTTGCTTGAAGTATTTCTAACGAACTACTCATTACACTTAAAATCCCTGGAGGGTTACCTTTAGGGACTTTATTTGGTGGCGGCGAAATTGTTTCTTCTATGGCCTCAATAGCGTCGCTAGCAACGCCTTCGTTTTGCTCGCTATGTTTACTATCGGTTTCACTTTCCGTTTCTGCTTTTTCTTTACTATCAGGTGAGAACCACTGCTTAAGCACGTTTTGGCTTTTAGTGAAAAAGTCTTCGGTTTTTCTTTGGTTTTCTTCGTGATCGAGTCGTAATTTTTCAAGCCTAAGCGGCCTGAAATCAGCATTAAGGTTTACGGCAATAACAAAGTCTGCACCAAGTTGGCGACACAGGTTAACAGGCACTGGATTAACCACCGCGCCATCTACTAACCAACGATCGCCATGGGCGACTGGGGCAAATAGGGCAGGAATAGCACACGAAGCTTGAATGGTATTGCCAATCTCGCCGGAACTAAACACTACCTCACGACCTGTGTGCAAATCGGTAGCCACAGAGGCGAACGGTTTTTCCATTGCTTCGTAGGTTGGGGCACAAAATTCGCTGGCAAGTTTATCAAACACTTTTTGCCCGCTAGCAATACCGCCCCTACGTAAACCAACGCCCATCAAAGCAAGTACCTGCCAATCTGACAAAGAACAAGACCACTCTTTTAGGCCTTCTAACTTACCACTAGCGTAAGCGGCACCAACATAGGCACCAATAGAGCAACCTGCCACCACGTCAATTTTAATACCCAGCTTTTCTAATGCTTGAATAATACCAATGTGGGTCCAACCTCTTGCGGCACCCGCACCTAATGCTAGACCAATTTTCATTTAGTTTGATTCCATCAAATTGATAACGTGAACCGTGTCGTCAGTAGGCTCACTGGGTGACTCGAAGCTGGGCGGATCGAAACCAATATCACCATCTTCAACCGGCCCGTTCTGTGTAGAGATGCCTTTAAAGTCGTGCAAATTCTTGTCGACCAAATGTGACGGCGCTACATTTTGAAGCGCACTAAACATTGACTCAATACGCCCAGGGAAACGGCGATCCCAATCTTGTAGCATGGCCTTTACGTTCTGACGCTGCAAATTTTCTTGAGACCCGCACAAGTTGCAAGGAATAATAGGAAATTCTACGGCATCAGAATAACGCTGAATGTCTTTTTCAGTACAATAAGCAAGGGGCCTTATGACAATGTGCTCACCATTATCGCTAACCAGCTTTGGTGGCATTGATTTAAGCTTACCGCCATGGAACATGTTTAAAAAGAACGTTTCTAGCATGTCGTCACGATGATGGCCAAGGGCAATTTTAGTGGCGCCTAGCTTTTTGGCCGTGCTGTATAAAATACCGCGACGTAATCGAGAACAAAGTGAGCACGTGGTTTTACCTTCAGGCACTTTGTCCATAACAATAGAGTAGGTGTCTTCTTCTACAATTTTGTACTCTACACCTACACTTTCAAGGTATTCAGGAAGTACGTGCTCTGGAAATCCTGGCTGCTTTTGATCAAGGTTAACCGCAATAATGTCAAAATGAATTGGCGCAATGCGCTTTAAAAACATAAGAATATCAAGCATAGCGTAACTGTCTTTGCCGCCAGATAAGCACACCATGACTTTATCGTTGTTTTCAATCATGCCGAAATCAGCAATCGCTTTGCCTACATTTCGACGAAGTCGCTTTTGTAGCTTATTAAAGCTGTATTTTTGTTTGTTTTGAGACGCGGTTAACGGAGCGTCCGCACGGTTTGTGCCTGCACTGTTCATATCAATAGCTTTGTTACTGCGAAAAAAACCATTATACAGTAATCAAGTAAAATTGAATGTGCGAGGTGAAGATTTTTTGTATCGTGTTAGCACTGACTGCTAACAAATGCCAATAGCGCTTAAGGCTATAGTCCGATAGCGCTTAAGGCTATATAACGTTTGCTAGCAAACAGTGCCGACAGGCTGTTTATGAACCTGTCTGAATTACCGTGAAAGGGGCGAAATAAAGCCGTCTGGTTTTATTGCCAGTACATCACACACAAGTTCATCAATAACATGTTCTGCGGTGTTACCTATGAGAGCCGCAGAAATACCTATTCTGCCAACCGTACCTATGATAACAAGTTCAGCGTCTATATCTTTGGCTATCTTTGGAATGACTTTTTCAGGAAGGCCTTCCTTCACATAACAGCGCTTACTATCGATAGCATACTTCTCGCTGTGTGTGTTCATCTCAAGTTCGTGATGATGCTTTACCGCGTTGTTGTATGTGTCTGGGTCAAACTCAGGAACTTCAATAGCAATATTTAGCGGCGTAGCTGGGTAGCTGTTTACCAAATTTACGTTACCGCTGAGCAGCGCGGCATAATCGTTAGCAATCACCGTGATTTTGTCGTTAAGTAAGGCATGCTCGTCGTCTTCACTGCCTACATTTACCGCGGCAATAATTTCACCATTTTCAGGCCATTCATGATCTTTAACCAATAATACGGGGGAGGGACATTTTCTAAGTAGATGCCAGTCTGTAGGAGTAAAAATAACAGAAGCTAAATCGTCATGGCGCTTAGTTGCTTTTACCACTAAATCTATACTGTTGTCGATGACATAATGCACCACAGCTTCAAAGGCACGGTTGTTCCATTCCACAACTATATCTGTTTTAGAAAAACCTAAGTCGTCTAAAGTTTTTTTCAACCATCCAGCATGTTCTTTAGTGACCGCATCACGCATGGCTTCACGATCATCAGGGCTAAGCATGGTTGTCATATCGTAAGATAAGTCGTAAACCACCAGCATGGCGGTGACAGAGGCACCTGTCTTTTTGGCAAGTTCATATGCACGGCTAAGCGCAGGTTGGGTTTCTCTATCGGCTTCAATAACCGCTAAAATACGCTCATACTTAATCATAACCCCTCCAAACATAGTCAGAATTTTGGTTGCTACAATTTAAGTGTAATACCTATTTGCTATTACGTAACTTGTTTTAGATCAAAAGCTTTGAAGATTAGCTATTACAGGCGATATTAGGTGCAACCACAGACGTTAAACGTTGTGACATCTCATCAAAATCTAAAATAGTGATGAGTTTACCGTCCACTTGGATAATATTTTCTTTTTGAAAACGGCTTAACAGGCGGCTAATGGTCTCAATAGTTAGACCAAGATAGTTCCCAATTTCATTTCGAGTCATGGTTAGGTGAAATTCTTTATTTGAAAATCCACGTTCTTCGAAACGTTGAGAAAGCTGAGAGAGGAAATACAATAGACGTTCTTCCGCTGAGCGTTTATTAAGCAACATCATGAGATCATGATCTTGTTTAATTTCCGCACTCATAAAACTCATTATTTGATGTCTTAACTTAGGAAATTGAACCGACATTTCATCAAGCGTTTCATACGGTAATTCGCACACCATGGCGGTTTCTAATGCCTGAGCATAACTTTGGTGCTTATTTTCCCGTAAGGCATCGAAGCCGATAATATCGCCAGGGAAGTGAAAACCTGTAATCTGCTCTTCACCATCTGAATTGGTGACGAAAGACTTAAAAGAGCCCGTGCGTACTGCGTAAAGAGAGTTGAATTTATCTCCCGACTTTACCAGCAAATCACTCTTGTGAAGGGGTTTCTTTCGCTCAATAATATCATCTAAAGATTCAATCTCAGTCTTGTTTAGCGCAACGGGCAAACACAAGTGGCTGAAACTGCAATTTTGACAATGAATTGAGAATTGGCTTCCTTTGCTCATAGGTTCAAACTATAAATAGGGTCGACTTAATATTAATCTTACTCTTTTGTTTATGAAATTGCTGCATAAATTAAAAAGAGAGCGTAAATAGCCACTATTACGGAAAAGCATTGTCTTACCACGGGGTGCCTAAAACCAGCTATTAGGTACTGGCTACCTGCGCTTGCAGCTAACAAAGTGGGCAGAGTACCTAACCCAAAAAATAACATGATGGCAGCGCCGTCAACGGCCGACCCCGATGCTAATGACCACGTTAACGTGGAATAGACCAACCCGCAGGGTAGCCAGCCCCATATAAAACCATAGGGTAGTGCATAAACCGGGCTTTTGAATGGAAGAAATCGTTTAGATATTGGCTGAATAGCTTTAAATAAGCCGCGTCCCATAGCTTCAATATAATTCAAGCCTTGCCACCACTTTCCCAAATAACACGCTAATAGCAGCAGCATAACGCCACTAATCAAAGATAAAACGGGTTTAGCAATAGGCACAAACTCGGTGGCCATTTGGCCGACAGCGCCTGTAATAGCGCCGGCTAATGTGTAGCTGAGGATACGGCCAAAATTATAGGCAAGGGTGTAGGGTAATGCCGGTTCATTACTTGGCGTTACTGTGCGTAGTGCGGCAACAATACCACCGCACATACCCACACAATGCACGCCGCCAGCAATTCCAATGAAAAAAGCAGAGAATATATTAATCTCTGTCATCTGTTTCTTTGCGTTGTTGTAACTGCTTTCGCTGCTCGGCTAGCTTCTTTTCATCACCTGATAAATCATCATCAAACAAAATGCTGTAGCCCTGTCTATCAAGATCTTCAAACTGATTGGTTTTTACCGCCCAGAAAAAGATAACCAGTGCCAGCGCAACAATAATAATAGCGATGGGAATTAAGACGTAAATGATACTCATATTATTTACTTAATAACCTCGTTGAATTGGTGACCACAATAATACTACTCAGTGACATGCCAACCACGGCCATCCAGGGAGAGAGTAACCCCGACACTGCAAAGGGTAGAATGATAATATTGTAACCTACTGACCATGCAATATTTTGCTGAATTTTACGTTTTGCCTGTTTCGCCACAGAAAATAAGGTTGGCACCGATAGCAAGCTGTCTCCTAGCAAAATAACATCGGCGGCTGTTTTGGCCACATCTGTGGCGTTTCCTACCGCAACCGCCACATCTGCGCTAGCAAGAACAGGGGCATCGTTTATACCGTCGCCCATCATCATGACTTTGCGACCTTGCTTTTGCAAAGTATGCACCTGTGAATATTTTTGCTCCGGTGATAAGCCACCCTTTGCTAAGTTGATTGGTAAACTAGCAGTAAGTGCATCAACGTTTTTCTGTGTGTCGCCACTTAGCACCACTAATTGATGTTCATTCAGTGCGGTGAGTGTCGCTAAGGCATCTTGCCGCAAGCTATCATTTACGCAGAACGCGGCCATTAATACACCGTCGGCACACAAAAACACATTTGCCGGTATATCTACCTTTGAGGTGGTTGATAAATTACAAAATACGGCTGAACCCATAGTAAAAACGACGTTGTCTATCTCACCACTAATGCCGCCACCTGGTGTAACGGTAAATCCGTTCATGGTATTAGGCAGGGTTCTATGTTTTGACTTAACATTATCGTTGTCGAAGGCACGGGCAATAGGGTGCTCAGAACGAGACTCTAACAATGTAGTTAGCGCCATTACCTGCACTGGATCTACCCCTTTAGCAAACCAGCGCTGTTGCAATGAGAACTTACCTTCGGTCAGTGTGCCGGTTTTATCAAGGGCAATGGTATCAATATCGTTAAGTTGCTCTAAGGCGTCAGCGCGCTTTAACAAAATGCCCTGACGATTCAGCTTCGCCATAGCGCAGGTTAACGCTGAAGGTGTGGCTAAGCCTAGCGCACAAGGGCAGGTTGCCACTAATACAGAGATGGTGATCCAAAAAGCATCTTCACTGCCCACAAACGACCAATAACTGTACGTTAAAGCCGATATCAGCAATACCGAGAACACAAAGTAACGGGAAAAGTTATCGGCAATCTGCGCAGCTTTTGGCTTGCTTGCCATGGCGCTAGCTTGTAAACGCACGATTTGATTGACCAAGGCATGCTTTAAGCTTTGGGTCACTTTAACCGTTAGTGTGCCATCTTGGTTTACTGTACCGCCGTAAACTACATGGCTGGCCGATTTACTGACGGGGTTAAATTCTCCCGTTAACATAGACTCATCAACCGCAGCGGTACCGTCTAGCACAATACCATCGACAGGGATGGTCTCACCGGGCTTCACTAGTACTACATCATTGGGCGCTAATTGCTTTGCAAGGATCTGAACGATACTGCCATCACCTTCAATTTTAGCCGCTGAAACCGGAATATATTGCATCATATTGGCTGAAATTTGCGCCGCACGGTGCCTGCTTCTATGTTCAAGGAATCGGCTCAACAGCAGTAGAAAGATAAACATGCATATGGATTCAAAATACACTTCACCTTGCTCAAGCAAAGTGGAACGTAAACCCGCAAAGTAGGTGCCAAATACCGCGAGGGTGACAGGCACATCCATATTCACGGTTTTTGCGCTTATTGCCTTCAAAGCACCTAAATAGAACGCGCTTCCTGAATAAAGTACTACGGGGGTGGTAAGGGTGAGTGCAACCCAATAAAAGTATTGACGGGTTTCTTGTTCAATGGCACCAAACCAATCGAAGTAAAGCCCAGCCATTAGCATCATCACCTGCATGGTCATGATGCCTGCCAAGCCTAACTTTTTAATAAACGATTTTTGCTCGCGTTTATAACTCGCTTCATGTTCATCTGGGTGAAACGGTGAGCCAACATACCCTATGCGTTTTAGTGTGGTGAGTATCTGGCTAAGTTTAATAACATCGGGTTCCCAGGTTATTAGTGCGCGACGCTCTTGAACGTTTACGGCGACTTGCGCAATACCTGATACTTTTGAAAGCTGCTTTTCAATCAGCCAACCGCACGCTGCACACGTTATGCCTTCAAGGGTTAGCTGTATTTGCTTGTGCTGTCCTTCGTCAAAAACAAACTCTTCTTGAAGGGCTGGGTCGTCATAAACGTTAAGCGCAGAAAGGCTTTCTAAGATACCATCGTCTGACTTTTGGGCTGGCTCAGTACGAAACTGATAATAATCTTCTAAGCCATTATCAACGATGGCTTGAGCAACAGCTTGGCAACCAGGGCAGCAGAGCTGCCTGGTTTCCCCTAATATTACTGCTTCATATTTGTGTGTTGCATCGTTAGGTAACGCGCAATGGTAACAAAGGTTTTCGCTCATTACGGATTAAACTTGATGGCGCCAGAGTAGGGAAGTTGCAACGTATTTTGTACTTTCCAACTGTCGTCTACAGGAGAAAGCGAGACTTGCCATTTACCGGTTAAGTCCTTTTCGACAAAACCACGGTAAATACCATTAGCATCACGACTTAATAATACACTTGCATCACGCTCTTCGATGGTCACATGATAAAAATTCAATTTAAGGGCGTTTCCTTCTTGAGGAATACCTGAATGGAATTTTACTGCAATACTGCCATCAGTAATGGTTAACTCTGTTGTTATGTTTTTGCGTTTCGCGATGGCTTCTTTATCTAGCCGGGCATTAATGGCTTTACCTTCTTTGTAATAATCGTCTACTACTAAGCTGTCTTCGGTTGAAATAGCCAATTTCAATAACACGCCACCCATTACTAATGTAATTAGGGGAACAGCAATAAGGAACCAGGGCCAAAATTGTTTATACCAGGGTGTATTCATTAATTACATCAACTCGTTTACTACAGGAAAACCGGCGCGATAGGAAAAATAAGGCATCCAGTTGAAGATGTGTATTTTCTCATAAAAAAAGCCCCGTGATAACGAGGCTTTTTAGCATTATTGTTGGTTATACGAATTTAGTCGTTAGAAAGACTATAAACGTACGATGCAACAACGTGGATTTTGTCATCACCCAAGGTTTTCTTGAATGAAGGCATAACACCATTTCGGCCGTAGGTTAGTGTTTCAGTAACCGCACGATGGCTTCCGCCATATAACCAAATGTTGTCAGTCAGGTTAGGCGCACCAAGTGCTTGGTTACCTTTACCGTCCATACCATGACAGGCAGCACATGCAGCAAAGCGAACTTTACCTGCATCAGCAAGTTGCTGGTCAACATCACGGCCGCTTAGGCTTAATGCATATTCAACCACTTCTTCGATGCCTTGCTCACCCATAACATCTATCCATGCTGGCATAGCGGCTTTACGGCCTAACGTTAGGGTTTCAACAATTTTTGCACCCGAACCACCATATAACCAATCGTTATCAGTAAGGTTAGGGAAACCACCGTTTTGCCCGCGAGCATCAGAACCGTGACACTGAGAACAGTTTTGCATAAACAAACGCTGTCCTACTTTATTCGCTTCAGGGTCGTTCGCTAGCTCCTCAACAGGAATTTGCGCATACGCTTCGAAAATTGGGTCGAACTTTTCAGCTGCATAATCCAACTCACGATCGTACTCTACAAACTTGCCTTGCTCTTTTGCATCGATACGCGCTTGCGCCGATTCTTCAAGCGTCAATATGCCTTGGTTTGAGCTCTTCCAGCCAAATAAGCCTTCGTATGAACCCAATCCAGGATAAAGGGCAAGATAGATAAAACCCCAAATGATTGTCATGTAGAACATGATTGTCCACCAACGAGGAAGTTGGTTATTCAACTCCTCGATGCCGTCAAATTCATGCCCCATTGATTCTCCTTCTGGCACGCCTGTTTGGTTAGACAAACACCAGCGCAGAAGGAAATAGCAACCAATGATTAACCCTAGGGTTATCACTGAAATCCATATTGTCCAAAACATACTCATAAGTTCGAGACTCCTGCTAATCTTCTTTTGATTTTTCTTTGTCTTCGTCTGCGAAAGGCAAATTCGCCGCTTCATCAAACTTTTGCTTGTTGCGGCTACTAAAAGCCCACCAAACTATGCCAATGAAACTAACAAAGACGATGACAGTAAAAATGCTACCTACTATTCCTTGATCCATATTATTTCAAATGTGTGCCAAGAGATTGTAGGTATGCAATAAGGGCTTCCATTTCAGATTTACCCTGTACTGCCGCTTGTGCTCCCGCGACATCTTCGTCGGTATACGGTACGCCAAAGCCTTGGAAAACTTCCATCTTCTTGGCGGTTAACTTACCGTCAAGTTTGTTTTCTGCAAGCCATGGGAAACCAGGCATATTCGACTCAGGTACCACGTTACGCGGATTAAGCAGGTGAACACGATGCCATTCATCACTGTAACGCCCACCAACACGTGCTAGGTCAGGACCAGTACGCTTAGAACCCCAAAGGAAAGGGTGTTCCCATACTGACTCACCAGCAACACTGTAGTGACCGTAACGTTCTGTTTCGGCACGGAACGGACGAATCATCTGACTGTGACAACCAACACATCCTTCACGGATATAGATGTCACGGCCTTCTAATTCTAATGCTGTATAAGGACGTAAGCCTGTTACCGGTTCCATTGTTTGCTGCTGAAACATCAGCGGCGTAATTTGAACCATGGCACCGAAGCTAATCGCAACAAGGATTAGCACGGTTAACAGGCCGACATTTTTTTCAATTAACTCATGTGGATTTTTCATTATGTCGTCTCCTTATTACGCTGGCTGAGTTGTAACATCAGCAGCGATACTACCTTTAGGGGCACGAACGGTTTTCCATGTGTTGTAGGCCATAATAAGCATGCCAGTAACCACGAAACAACCACCAATGAAACGAACCACATAGAAAGGTTTAGACGCTTCAAGCGATTCGACAAAGCTATACGTTAATGTACCGTCAGCATTTACTGCACGCCACATTAGCCCTTGAAGAACACCTGACATCCACATTGCTACGATATATAGCACCACACCAATTGTTGCTAACCAGAAGTGAACATTAACAAGACGTGTGCTGTACATCGCTGGCTGACCAAACAGGATAGGTATTAAGTGGTAAATAGAACCAATTGATACCATGGCTACCCAACCTAGTGCACCTGAGTGTACGTGGCCGATAGTCCAGTCTGTGTAGTGAGACAGTGCGTTAACTGTTTTAATTGCCATCATTGGGCCTTCGAAGGTAGACATACCGTAGAAAGACAATGAAACAATTAAGAAACGTAATACAGGGTCAGTACGCAATTTATGCCATGCACCAGATAGCGTCATTATACCGTTTATCATTCCGCCCCAAGAAGGAACGAATAGAATGATAGACATCACCATACCTAGCGACTGTGTCCAATCGGGTAGGGCAGTATAATGTAAGTGGTGAGGACCAGCCCAAATGTACAATGAAATCAATGCCCAAAAGTGAACAATAGATAATCTGTACGAGTAAACTGGGCGACCTGCTTGCTTAGGAACGAAGTAATACATCATGCCCAAGAAGCCAGCAGTTAGGAAGAAACCTACTGCGTTATGGCCGTACCACCACTGCATCATGGCGTCTACTGCGCCTGCATACAATGAATAAGACTTAGTGAAAGACACCGGAATGGCCATGCTATTACCAATGTGCAATACAGCAACGGTAAGCATGAACGCCCCTAAGAACCAGTTCGCAACATAAATATGCGACACTTTTCGGATAACTAGGGTTCCGAAGAAGTTAATGATATAAGCGAGCCAGACTAGCGTAATCAATATATCGATTGGCCATTCTAGTTCAGCGTATTCTTTCGAGCTGGTTAAACCTAAAGGTAGAGAAACTACTGCCAATACGATAACGGCTTGCCAGCCCCAAAACGTAAATGCAGCAAGTTTGTCACTGAACAGTCTAACCTGAGAGGTACGCTGAACGATGTAGTATGACGTTGCGAACAACGCACAGCCGCCGAAGGCAAAAATAACGGCATTGGTGTGCAAAGGACGCAGACGCGAAAACGTTAGCCATGGTGTGTCAAAGTTAAGCATAGGTGCAAATAATTGCGCGGCAATAAATACCCCTAGGCCCATACCAATGATACCCCAGACTATGGTCATAATGGTAAATTGCCTAACTACTTTATAATTGTAGTCAGGTTGTGCTTGGCTTATTTCACTCATTTTAATGAATCTTCCACTTCAAATGAACTATGGTCTCCAACAGCCGTTCAAGTACGGTCTAGACATGCGAAAGCAACGGAATAACGCTTCACACCGAGCTCGGAAAGAGTAATAATTATAGTCTCCAAGCCAGTTGGTACGCGGATGATAAGGTTTTTAATTACAAAAAGATACCATAAACTACCTGAGCTTGATCTCCATCAATGAAGAAATATACAAAATTTAAGAAATGCTAAATAACAGTAACAAAAAGAGATCATTTTATTCACAAAGGTGGCTTACCCCGCTTTGCATTTTTCTCGTTGCAGTATGTGTATTTGCAGTGCATCAATACCAAATGTCCGCTACGCCTTCTTCGGGCTCCATAAAGGAAATAGGAGAGAGCTGTACATTTGTCAACGAGCACTGTGAATTTTTAATACATGGCAGGCATGCTTACGCGGAATTTTCAGAGAAAGTAGAACCTGAAACCTCTATTACCTTAGTACTCGATTTACCTGTAGGCACAAAGATAGAAAGTGCTTGGATAGAGGGCGTGAACATGTACATGGGTAAAGTGCCCGTGCTGCTTGAAAATAAACACAATGGCGAATGGTCAGGTTGGTTTATGTTGGGAAGCTGTAACGAAGAAAAAATGAAATGGCAATTGCGGTTAAATATAGAAGGTCAGGCAGCACCAAGCTACCTGAACTTCGAAACGACAATGTAGTATTAATTACATTTGAGACTGCAAGTAGTTAGACAAGCCAAGGCGTTTCACTAAGCCAAGTTGTTGCTCTAACCAATGGGCGTGATCGCGCTCGGTATCGTCAAGCAGTACAACTAAGATGTCACGTGTTACGTAGTCTTTTTCAGATTCACATAGCGCGATGACTTCTTTAAGTTTTGCATCTACTTCATATTCAACACGAAGGTCGCTCTCAAGCATTTCAGGTACATCTGAACCTACTTTAAAGCCAGTTCGCGTGACCATGTCTGGTACGCCTTCTAAAAACAGCATACGCTCGATAAGTTTAGTGGCGTGGCCACGCTCATCGTCAAATTCGTGATCGATACGCTCATAAAGTTTAGTGAGCCCCCAATCTAAATACATTTGAGAATGAATGAAGTATTGATCCATAGCGGCCAATTCGTAAGAAAGTAGCTCGTTTAGACCTTTAATGATGGTTTGATTACCTTTCATTAGTCATCTCCCATTACTTGAGCCTGAAGGTAGTTTTCAATACCCATAGCGCCAATTTGATATTCTTGAGTTTCAATCCAATCTAAATGATCTTCTTCGTACTCTAAAATTGATTCTAGGATGTCGCGCGTAACGTAATCCTGCTTCTCTTCGCACAGCGCGATAGTTTCACGTAACAGTGGTAGCTGCTCTTTTTGGAACCTGGCATCGCAGCTCAGCATTTCCTCAGTATCTTCACCAATGTAAAGTTTGCCCAACGCTTGAAGATTAGGTAACCCTTCTAAAAATAGAATGCGCTCAATCAACTCATCTGCTTGCTTCATGTCTTTAATCGACTTTTTGTAGTTCTTTTCATTGAGCTCTTGTAAGCCCCAATTCTTGAACATACGTGCATGCAGAAAGTACTGATTTATAGACGTTAACTCACTGGTGAGTACATCATTCAGCTTCGCGACGACTTGTTTGTCACCTTGCATAATAAAAACCTTAATTATCAATATGACGCTAGTGTAGAGTGAAAATACGTAAATGTCAAAAAATTACTGTAAAAACAATGGCATACAAATAGAAATGGTTATCACTTCATCCTTTGTTTGCATTAAGAATAGTCGACTATTTTTGTTGCGTATTTGCATAGGCTAAACTTTCTTCGGCAAAACCTAAACCCGCCTCGGTGAAAAAGTTAAATACTTTATCAACGCCTTGTTCTAGCAAATGATTAACTTCATCTTCATACCGTGCGATCGCTGCTACTTTACCGGTATAACCCGCGTTTCTAAGCTGACGGGTGATATTGATTGCATCTTGTATAGAAGGCAGCGCTAATAAAATTAAGTGAACATTTTTAAGTTCTAGGTTGTCCCACAAGTCTACATCTTCACCATCACCGCAAATAACGTTTAAGCCTTCGCTGGCCATCTGCTTTACTTTCACTCTATCGGCGTCCATACCCCATACACTCACCTCGGCAAGTTTAGACAGCGCATTAAACGCACCTTGCCCAACCCGTCCCATTCCCAATACTAAAAACTCAGCTTTGTGCAAAGCAGGGTAAATGTCTTCTTTAAGCCGGCGGTTTTTTTCGAAACGTTTAATCGTGTCTTTATATTTATGATATTGAGAATGCGAGGTGCGATACAGCACACTAGTAATAACGAAAGAGACTGACAATGAAAGTGCAATCACTACTAACCAGCTTTCAGCCAATAAACCCAGAGATACCGCAAGCGCGCCTACAATAAGTCCAAACTCACTAAAATTAGACAGCACTAGGCTGCTTAAGTAAGACGTTCGGCCTCGTAATCGAAGTGACGTAAATAAGCCAAAGAATAGGGTGGCCTTTATAGGGATAAACAAACAGAATACCAACGCGATAATAATCATATTGAAATCAGGAAGCGCGGTCAGCCCGATGGTAAGGAAGAAGCCTATCAAGAATAAGTCTTTGAAACTAAGCAACGATTTAGCAAGCTCACTGGCCTTTTCATGTTGCGCTAACATAATGCCAAATATCAGAGCACCTAGATCGCCTTTGATATTCACCAGCTCGAATAGGTGATAGCCGCCTAAGGCAAGAATGAACCCAGTAAGAGGGAGTAACTCTCCGTGACCTGACTTATTGATAACACGGTTAATAAGCGGCATCGCGGGAATAAGTGCCAACAACCCAAGTGCCCACACCGAAGGGAGTTTGCCTGTGGCAGCCACTAAAAATATAACAGCAAACACATCCTGCATAACCAAAATACCAATGGCAAGTCGGCCATGACGGGTTTTACTTTCACCGCTTTCTTCTAGCACCTTAATAACACAAACCGTACTGCTGAAGCTTAACGCAAAAGCAATCAGCGTAGCGCTTTGCCACGTTAGCCCTTCTATATACTGGCTGGCTACAGCAGCAATGCCATATACACCGCAAGTCACGATGCCCACCCAGATGAGGGTGTGGGTAATACTACCGGCCCATACTTCGCGTTTACTTAAGTCGCGAATGTTTAACTTTAAACCAATAGTGAACAACATGATGGTAATACCTAAGTTGGCTATCTTGGTAAGATCATCAGTGAGCGTGTAGCCTGAAAAGTTGAGTAAAAAGCCCGCGACTAAGTAACCTACTAACGGGGGGATCCCAATAAGTTTAACCGTTAAACCGCAAACAAATGCGAACAGAAGAAATGCATACTCCATGAATTACCTTTCACCATTTCGATTAATTAGTACCAATAGAAATGTCTGTAGTCCGTTTAAGCCATGACATTTCTACCTCACATTCTTACATTAGTTAGCGCGGCGATCACACAAAATGCTCAACACGCTGATGTATATAGAAGTGTTTAGATTAGCATGTAATGAAACACGAGCGAATGGGAAAAGATAGATACCATTATGTTGCGTTTATATCACTGTAGGTTTTAGCAATTAAAGATATAGTAATACGTAAACATGCCGCTTAATAAAACCCAAAATTGTGTTGGAACAGTAAAAACTGATAATCACACATGGAGTAGCTATGCGAAATCAAATCTTAGGAGCCTTAACGGCATTATTTATTTTTAACCTACTGGTAGGTTTTTACTGGCATCCAGCGTGGTGGTTTCTATTATTAACCGTGATGTTACTCGTTTTAGCAATCGTCGACACAGTCCAGAACAAACATTCGATTCTAAAAAACTTCCCATTAATTGGAAGAACTCGCTGGACCGTTGAAACACTGCGGCCCTTTATACAGCAGTATGTTTTAGAATCAGATACTGGCGGCGCACCTATTTCACGTATGTTTCGCTCTATTGTGTACCAACGAGCTAAAAACAGCAGAGAAACAATTCCTTTTGGCACCCAATTAAATACTTACGACGATGGTTATGAATGGATAGGGCATTCATTATCGGCCCGTGATATTGATGAAATGAACCACGATCCAAGGGTAACAATTGGTGGAAAAGACTGTAAGCAACCTTATCTTGCAAGTATTCTAAATATCAGTGCGATGAGCTTTGGTAGCTTGTCTAAAAATGCCATTCTGGCGCTTAACAAGGGCGCAAAGAAGGGGAACTTTTTCCATAACACTGGGGAAGGTGGGTTAACGCCTTATCACGAAGAAAACGGTGGTGACATTGTTTGGCAAATTGGTACTGGCTATTTTGGGTGCCGAACCAAAGACGGGAAGTTTGATGCCGACCTGTTTAAAGAAAAAGCATGTTTGCCGCAAGTTAAAATGATTGAAATAAAGTTAAGCCAAGGCGCTAAACCCGGCCATGGCGGTATATTACCGGCTTATAAAAATACACCCGAAATAGCGAAAATTAGAGGCGTAGAGCCAGGTACTCAAGTAGATTCACCGCCTCGTCATAGCGCTTTTTCTACGCCGTTAGAGATGATTGATTATATACAAAAGCTACGCGATCTAAGTGGCGGCAAGCCTATTGGGATTAAACTCGCGTTAGGTAGAAAAAGTGAATTTATTGCCATGTGTAAAGCCATGGTAGAAACCGGTATTACACCCGATTTTATTACCGTAGATGGCGGTGAGGGTGGTACAGGCGCCGCCCCGTTGGAATACACAAACTCAATTGGATTCCCGCTTAGAGAAGCACTGGCATTTGTAGACGATTGTTTGATTGGTTTCGACTTAAGAAAACAAGTTAAAATTATTGCCTCAGGTAAAATTATTTCAGCATTTCAACTTGTTAAAAACTTAAGTTTGGGCGCAGATATTTGTAATAGTGCACGAGGTATGATGCTAGCGCTTGGTTGTGTGCAGTCGCTTTCGTGTAACACTAATAAATGTCCAACCGGCGTTGCAACGCAAGATCCAAAGCTGGCGAAAGGGCTAGATGTAACGGACAAATCTGAGCGAGTGTATCGCTTTCACAAAAAGACGCTGCATGCGTTAATGGATATGCTGTCTTCAACCGGCCATGTAAGTACAACAGAATTAAACCGCACGCATATATTTAGACGGGTAGACCAAGCAAGTATCGCACGTTACGACGAGATTTTTCCACTAGTGAAAACCGGTACACTGTTAGGTGATGATATTCCAGAGCGATTCAAGCTGCACGTCAAAGAAGCTAATTCTGATAGCTTTATGCCGTGCAGCTTATTGGCTGAAATAGAAGAAGAAACGAAATCAGTGTCTTAATTTCCACTTTGAGCATCTTGTTCTGGCATGCGTAATTGATACAAACGATACTCAGAAGTTCGATAGGGGACGACTTTATATTTAGGTTGTAAATAAGCAACTAAATCAATGAGTTCCTGAACAGTAAGTACATTGTTCATATTACGCATGCGAGACTCTCCATCTACGGAAGTCATACTAACAGGCTGCCTACGCGTTAACTTATGTGAGGGATTTATCACGCTGGTGACCAGTTCTCCGTAGGTTGTGATCCTGCCGCTGCTTCCCCCTAGAGGGATTGGTTTAGGCACTAGATAAGCATGATCTTGTGGCATCGTTATGCCTTCTATTTGGTGACAGTCTGTACAGTGATACTTCTGGAATGCCACTTTACCAGCGTCTGCATTTCCCTCAGGTAAGCTAAACCCCCGAGGCGAGTCTGGTCCTAAATCGCATCCCGCCAATAACAACGCGATTAATGGTAATGCAGTAGTAAGTTTTGCCATGTTCACGACTCCAACTTTATTATTCTGAAATTTCATTATGGTGAAAATCTAGAACGGCGAATTGATTTCAATCAAAGAAATGTGAAGAGAAGTTAACTATATTGTGATTATCCACTCCCGTTAATGGAATGAACTAATGGACGATTACAATACTGTTTTAGTACCTATAGATGTGTTTTCAGACTATTCGCAAATTTTAGCGAAAGCCATGCGGGTAGCATCAGAGCCAAAAAACGTTCATTTACTTTATGTGGCATTTCCACAGACTAACGTTGAGCCATACGGACTGTTTTTGGAACGTGACTATTCACAAGACGTGCAAGAACAAGCAATGACAAAATTGAAAGACATTGCAGCAATCAACAATATTCCAGATAGTAACGTAAACGTAGAAATTGGTTCACCTGCGGATGAAATACATCACTTAGCTGAAAAGTTAAACGCCGATCTGATTGTGATAGGCACACACGGACAAAGTGGGCTTCGGCTTCTTCTAGGATCTACGGCGAATGCTGTACTGCACGGTGTGAAAAGAGATGTGTTAGCGGTAAAAATCTAAACACTGGCATCGTGAATGACATTGATACCAGTGCTGAACGACTGATAACATATCTGTCATTTAAATAAGTTAGTGTCTAGGAATTATGACTAAACACTGTAACGTTATGCCACCAAAGCGCTCAGGTTTTACTCGTTTATATTTTGCTACTATCTACTCTTATAGAGGAATAAAAGCGGCATTTTCCAGCGAAGCCGCGGTTAGGCAAGAAGTTGTAGCAATGGCAGTATTACTTCCCATTGTGTTCATGCTTGAAGTAACAAACAGCGAAAGAGTGTTGTTACTCTTCTCACTGTTTGTCGTACTAATCACCGAACTACTTAACACTGCCGTAGAAAAACTATCAGACCACGTGAGTACTGATATGCACGAACTGATAGGGAAGGCCAAAGATATTGGATCGGCGGCGGTATTTATCAGTTTGATACTCGTGTTGGTAACATGGGGGATTATCTTACTGTAGCAAACCGTGAAAGCAACGTTCACAGAGTTAGAAACAAATCCCCACCAAATGATTATTATACTACATAGATTTTCACATGGTTTCTGGGCTTTTCTTTTCGTCGTAACATTGCTCGATTAACTCCACCACAGTACTACTTAAATTCTTTAGATGTGATGCATCAACACGACTTTCACCGCCGTGATTTAAATCGGAAATAGTGAACACCACATCCTCGCCGCTAGAATTCACATGAACGAGTACATTATCTTCCTCATCGACAAATGGCACTTTGATATAAAGCGGCTCATTGTTGTCAGCAAAGTAGTCAATGGCTTCATCAATTGAAGTAAATGCTGGTTTCTTTTCCGGATGAAGTGACCACGTTTTAGATGGAATGACGAGCTCTGCAATTGTTTTACCGTGTGACGGGTTAATACCATTAGACATAACATTTCCTTTTTTAATACCTATGCTAGTTGATACGAACCCATTCCATAATTGGGTTCAAATTTGATAGCAAACACGGGAAAAGAAGTGAAAGATTTGGAAAAGAGAAGGGGAAAGACGGGAACGATCAGCATAAATAGTTACGCGTAACTTTGTGAATGGGTTAACACTAGTAATATCAATAAGATATGCGATTAGTGTTCTATCCCAAAGAATTACACAATTAGGACAAATAACGAGGTAAATCCAATATCGAGCACGGGCAGTTGAATAAAACCTAAAATTAACGTTTAAATTTTTCTGATAACTTAGCCATACCGCCTCGTTTCACATTAGCTTGTTGAGTATAGTGACCAGGCATTTCAGGGGACTGCCAGCCGCCGGCCAATTGGAGTTCGGGCAAGGTAGCACCATTTTCTGCAAGTGAAACTGCGCCACCAACTCTGCCACTATGAGGCGTAATGTTTTCTTTTATTCCTGCACGGGCAGCAACTCGTTTCCATATTCGATAAACACTCGAATAATCGAGAATTGAAGATTCATATAATGGTGAATGTTGATGTGTATTTGGCTGTTCGTTATAAGGCAGCAGCGCATGCCCGCGGTTTGAAACACGGCGAAAAAGAATACCTTTGTTTAAACGGCGAGGATCATCAATTAGTCTTTCGCTCTGCGTCTTAGCATCAAAGTTAGCCTCTGCAATATATTCATCAACCATGTTGATAGTACTAGTAGAGATAAATCGATGTGAACCCTTGCCGCTTTGATCAGACTTTGATGTAACAACTAGCAATGCATTATTGCGTCTACTAATATGCTCAGCACATACACGTACTAGCTCATCAGCGCGTAAGAGTGCATCGAACATTAAGTTCATAATCGTTAAATCTCGCATTTCTAACAATGTGTCTGGAATAATTTTATTGTTTATTTCGTCCAATAAATCGATAGTAAGCGGAACGGCTTGGTTATGACTAAGTTGGAACTTACAATTTTCAATAAGTGACAAACGAACGAAGTCCCGCAGATACACCGATTGGATGATAGGATTCGGAAGTTTCGCAATGCCTAAAAATTTACTCAGCGCTGATAGGCGGCGTTTGATAGTTCTGTAGGCGAGGGGAGACTTACACAGTTCTTCTACATAGCGTTTAATTGCGTATTCGTTATGAGAGAAATCATCACTAAAACTGTCGATACGTTCTGACTGGCAGAAAATGGCGAAGTCGTTAAAGTCACTGATATAAGCGCGTTGGGTATTGCGAGGTAGCTTTGTAAATATGTCACGAAAATACGCATCAACATATTCAGCTCGTTCTGTATTGGTACTGTCACCATCGACAATAGACAGTTGTGTATTTGAACCAGGTTTGAATATAGACGACATCTAACTAACTCATTGTTTTCACGACAATTTGGCTAAGTAATTTCATGCATGATAATTACAGTTATCATGCGTGAAATTACTGAAGTAGCCCTATACTAACCCGATTCTACACACTTAAACTGTTGTTATATACAGCTGTAATGGTAATAACCACATTTTCTTTTTTAATCGGCTATTTATTAAACGTGCGCTACGTAAAATTTAACGGTATATACCTCTATTATGCGCTTAGATTTCACGTAGGAGCGCGTTAAAATTACTCAAGTTTCAACTTTACTGAGGCTAATATTACTCCCAACAATTAACATATTCAGTACTAGGTTAAGCGTATATTCAACTAGCATCACTTATCAATAAACACCTTACAGCCTGTATACGTTGTTTTTAGGCATAAAATATCCTCTCTAAAAGACACAATAAAAATTGATGCAACACACAAAGTATAAAATTTGAATTATAAAAAGGTTAGGTGTCTTACCAGCGGCAAGAAAAGTAAATAAGAAGTACTAGATAATCACCGCGTTAAATTAGATGGAGCTAAAATATGAATATCGTGTTGTTAAACAAATCTAATTACTAATAATAACCCTGACATTATCATTGATGCATAAACACGATAAGGTCTCGTTGAGACACACAAGCACATAAATAAAATAACTGACTAATTTTTTTCCATATAAAAATACTCAACACGCTTAATAAAGCGTCGTTAGTAATAACCATACGTAACGTATTTATAAAGCCGCAATAAACTATTAATAATGTTCGCCACGCTGCAAATTTAATAGTAAGTACATAATCCACGGTAAGCTTCTAATCATTTTCCTTAAGATTGTCCTTTAGAAAGTAGTTTCCATTTCAGCCAAATAAATTTAAACATATCGGTAAAACACACCTAAACCTAGGACAGGGAACAGCCTTAGTACTGGCCACAGCGGGATAGAGAGTTGGGAATGCATCGACACATGAACGCGCCTACCTACATAGATAGGCTGAACTACCGTTTAGGTCACTGAAATTCGATATTTTAACGTAAGTACCTGTTTTTTATATATAGGTCATTTAGTTTTAAAGTTTTCACTTAACGTTACCGCGACAGATATCGCTGAATAAAATGTCATTAAAACTACAAAACCTTTGGGCCTATCATCATAAATTTTATAATAGAAAACCTCTGGATTTGCTCCAAAATTTTTTGTCTCGCTTAAGAACGATGTTACACGCTCAATAGTATCGTCAGTTATTCTATTTACTTCATCAGAATTTATAGAGCTCAAATCACGTAATTCATTGCTCATAACAAGCGTGGCGCCTTCCCACTTACTTTGAGTGTGATGGTAATACAATCCACATGCTATGTGCGATAACACGCTGTCAAAACGTCTTAGGTCGATTGAATACGCTGCAGTGTGTTCTACTTTTCCATCGGGATGTTTCAGCATTACACGTTGATAGTTATCTAAAAAGTTCGAATATGTGTCAGGTCGACGGTCAATTGCTCGCATGATCTTGGTATTAAACAGCTGCTCTTTTATGTCATTTCCATGAAAGCACGTAGACAGACAAAACACTAAATACTCATCGTCTTTACTCTTACTATTATTGTGTTCCTCGCAAGATGGTACCGTAATTAATTCTTTGCGTAGACTGAGCTCCCTAAGCACATCTTTTTGTTTTGGAAACAATGCTTTCGGAGGAATATGCTCCTTCGTTGTCGCTAAGGCATCGCACATGTAGCATGTTGTCTTTCGCATTAGCTACTCGACTTTTCTGTCTTTACCAGACGATGCACGTCGTTTTCGTTCTACCTGGACATAAACCGTATCGGTCGTTGCACTACTAGAGTGCCCTAAATCTTCGGATAAATCTTTCAGTGGACGATCTCTTTCAATCTCCATGCTGGCACCGGTGTGACGCAAGTAATGTGTCGTTGCTTCATTTAATTTCTGTGCGGCTTCTACTCCATGTTCAGACTTCATCTTGTCGAAAGCCTCATCAAAAACATGCTGTACAAGCCTGGAAATTTGACGACTCGTTAAACCACCGCGACCGCGAATTTTTTCGACCAAAACGGTTTGTTCACCTTTGGATGGTAACGGTGACAGTCCACGCCATTCTCTATATCGTTTCAAAAACGTGAGATAACCCGGTGGTACCGTGATATCTCTAATCTTTTTGCCTTTTCCATAGGCCTTAAACCACCAGTTATTGTCCTCATCAGTCCAAAAATGGCTCATTAACGGTGTCCAGTCTTGGCGCTCTGAAAGCTCTGAAAGCCTCAGAAATAGGGTTTTCATGGTAGCAATAACGAATAAATTGCGTTCCACAAGCGGATCGTTATCTGCCATCTCAACCGCAGTATCCAAGAGATATTGCCATTGCTGCTCCGTTAATCGACTGATCGTTTTCACCTGACTGTCTTTAATCATATATTTGCAGTCACGTTTTGCTAATGGAATAGGATTGCCGAAACAAATTTCTTCATCGATGAGATGACGGTAAAAAGAACTTAATGCCACAAAGGTAGATTCGAGGGTTTGCAATGACGGTTGGTACTTTTTCGGATCGAGCACTCTTTCCTTATCGTATTTTGGCGGCGTTTGTCTGAACGGCGTCCACTTAAGGTTTGAAGCAAAATATCCGTTATTGAGGCTAAATCGATCATGGAGCTGCGTACTTATCCATTTAACTGGTGGCGCCACACAAAAATCAATGTATCGCAAAATATCTGCTTTACGTAAGTCGTCTACTGGCTGCTTATCCACCATGAAGACCCACAGTAGAAACTTTTCGATGTCATTTCGAAAACGCACATACGTGTGCTGTGATTTGTTGCGACCGATATATAAAAGATATTCTTTCGCCCAGTCCCAGTGCTGTCTCATCCATATTGGTTGCTTATCTAAGAATGAACTTAGTTGTGGATAGTCAGACAGACTGAGCTCTGCCAGCTCAGTATACGTGGGAAACAACGGTGTAGGTTTTGTGATTGCCAAGAGTGTTGTGATTGTTAGTTAAGATGCAAACACTATAACTTACCTGCATACGTTATGTCTAATACTAAACCGTATTAGACATAGGAGGATTTTAAAGATAGGATGTTCGACGGTGATAATAAACCTTTCCTCTCTGACGAACAAAGGTAAATTTAATTTGAAATGGCAAGGCGAATATTGTTTTGGTGAAACCTGGATTGCGTTTCGAGGTATGAGCGCAGAAAATAATTTGCATGCCCATGCCGCTCTGCAGTTGGTTGCAGGCGCAGGCATTACTGTTACCGATGACAACACATTTGAAAAACAAGGTAATGGGTGGTTAATTCCCTCAGGTGTTAAACATAGAATTACTACATCATCACCCATCGTCATTCTACTTATTGAACCAGATTCTTTTTTTGCCGACGCTCTGCAACCCTCTCAGCAAAAAGGTTTAATAGTACAAAGCCTCTCTCTGGAAATGTTAGACACGTTGTTAGCGGATATTCCTTTGCGTGACATGATGAATAAGCTGGAAACACTTTATCATCAAAATAACAGTGTCATTGACGCACGACTAATCTCGGCGATGACTTATCTCAACAGTATCGATAAGCGCCCGACTGTCGAGCTTATCGGGAAACATGTAGGTCTTTCAGTCTCTAGACTTCGCGCCTTATCGACACACTACCTTGGCGTCCCATTTTCAAAAATCATTGTATGGAAACAGGTAAACTTGGCATTTCAATCATTAGCAAAAGGCGCTTCCTTAGCGGATGCCGCTTATGATGCAGGCTTTGCCGATCAAGCTCATTTTACACGAATTCTGCGCGACACTATTGGCGTAACACCAGGACAAACCCAAAATATGGATAAACAATAGGCGCTTTTGCTTAATACAGGCGATTTGTTCAATACCCTTCGACTAAAACCTTGAATAATTCCGGTTCATAGACAGTTTGAAGGCAGCAAAATTATGAAACCACTTCTAAAACGTGAATATGAACGCTCAAAGAAATTGGCTCGGGAACTCGAAGCAACAGGAGATTTATCATCTGCCTTCATCGCGTTAGAGCGTGCGCATATTCTGGGTCAACGTTATCTTATTCCTCATATACACGCTCATCTTTTAATGTTGAAGATCGGACTAAAACAACGGGATGTCCGTGAAATTTTTGGACAACTGCTCAGGATCGTTGCAACAATCCCAGGCTATCTTTTGGGGTGGGTGCCAAAAGGTAATACCGGAGGTAGTAACGTATCGGCGCTCAAACCTATGCCCCTCCCTCCCGATCTCGCGCCGGTTTTAGCCGATTACAATGTATGGCGTGATGTGATGAAGCGAGCAATAATCTTTTGTGTGATCGCACTGTGCGTGATTGCTTCATTGTTTATTTTTGACGCTCGCCACCAGTCATCCGCTAGTGCATTATCGCAATACTGGACATCTCAGCGCTTTACACCCATATCGATTGGAGAAAGTACACACAGACTGAGTGTCACGCCCGTGGTTAATTTTTATGGGGAGCCGGGGTTTGCCACAGAGGCTGGTGTTTCATACTTAGTGCAAACGGATAAGCACACCGTGTTATTTGATCTGGGACACAACCGACAACAAGCACAAGAATCTCCACTTGAGCAAAACTTACAGCGCCTTGATGTAAACACTGATGAACTTGATACTGTTTTTATTAGTCATTTCCATCGTGATCATATTGGTGGGCGTACATGGGAAGAAAAAAGCAGTATAGGCTTTGGTTTTAACCAACCAGCACTGGTGAATACGTCTATTTTTGCCCCCATCCCACTTAGCTATCCTGGCAAGGATGTAACGACTATCGACAAGCCGACGATACTCATGGATTCACTGGCGTCAACCGGCCCCATTCCTCGACAGCTAGTCTTGGGCCGAGTTGACGAACAAGCCTTGGTGATCCATCTCGAAAACAAAGGACTCGTGGTAGTTGTCGGGTGTGGTCATCAAACACTGACTGCGCTGATAACCCATATTGAAACACATTTTGAGGCTCCTCTATATGCGTTAATCGGCGATGTACATTTTCCACTTGAAACAGGCCGGCTGCATATTGCTGGTATAGATATACAGCGTCGTTTGGCGTCAGGTAGCGGGCTTTTTTCTCCCATCAGTAAACAAGATGTACTTAATGATATTGCGTTAATGTCACAAAAATTCGACATAGTTGCGTTAGGTGCTCACGATACAAGCGACCAAGCATTGGTATTGGTTGAGGAACACTTTACCGGCGAATTCATACCCGTTCGCGCCGGTAAACCCATACATTTTGATGAGTTTGTTACAAGACTAGAGGAGGCACGCTAATGTCACCTATCAACGCCACTTATTTACAAGCCACTCCCCTACTTGATTTCGATACGCCCGCTATTCAGACGCTTATTGCCGAAAAGGAGTGGCAGTCACTGACTACCTCTGAGCGTATTGGTGCTATTTACCACTTTATACAAAACGATGTCGCATTTGGGTATAACAAACGTGATGATATAGCTGCTTCGGAGGTGCTTAAAGATGGTCTTGGTCAATGCAATACCAAGGCAACCTTACTGATGGCACTGTTAAGGGCAACCGGTATTGCATGTCGTTTGCATGGGTTTACCATCGATAAGCGATTGCAAAAAGGTGCTATCACGGGCTTACTGTATATACTCGCCCCACGGCTAATCATTCATAGCTGGGTAGAAGTACAACATGACAAAGAGTGGATCTCGTTGGAAGGCTTTATTCTCGATAACGGCTATTTAAACAGTGTTCAAAAGCGATTCCCAAAAGCTACGACGTTTTCAGGTTACGCCATCGCCACTAAAAACCTGCAATCACCTAACATTGCTTGGTGTGGAAAAAACACTTTCATTCAAAGTGAAGGGATTGTCGATGATTTTGGCATTTTTGATTCTCCCGATACGTTTTATCAAGCCCATGGTAATAATTTAAAGGGATTCAAATCCTTTTTATATGAAAATATTTTACGGCATAGTTTGAACCGGCGAATCGACTACATCCGTTCAAACAAGCTTTAGGAGAGCACAATGAATAACCAACAACGTAAGAGTAAAGTCTTTATTTCACATGCCATTTTTAACCGCATTTGGTTGCTGGTAATTGGCCTGATATTCATTATCAGCGCTATATCACATAGCTTTATTTGGGAACAATCGGTTGTACACAACTTGCTATTTCATCCTCTGATTATTCTCGTCGGATTAGGCCTTTTTGCGCTATATTGTCAGTCTCGAGAATGTTCTAAACTGTAATATAAACAGCGCAATTAATAAGAGGGCACTCGAACTCATATCGAATGCCCCAGCTCAGTACACAACAAGCTTTTTGTAAACCAATCGAAACAAAACAGGCAGCACTACCAGTGTTAGCAAGGTTGACGATATTATCCGCCGATGACCACTGTGGCCAAAGGCCGTTATACCTCTGCGCCAGTATCCACGTTGATCGGCATGGGCACGAACACAAGGCTTGCTGCCAATGCGGCCATCAATATCGGCCGTAACCGCGTTAGTGCGCTGTCAATAATTGAACGAACCAATTCCCCTGTTTCTTCCAGTATTTGTCTGATATGAACAATGAATAGGTGACATGACTCAATAGTTTAAGCACTCTAGCTTGGCTAGAGCGTAAATCTGAGAGACACATAAAATGATAATAAGCGATTTATCGATACAACGATAAGCCATAATAAAGCGATGCTGAACTTACTAAGAAAAGTCTCTTCGGTATTGGCGGCTGATCATGTTGCGTGTATTTGTTCCAGCTGCTAACCGTGTTTTAGTTTTACATACAAATTAACGGTTACCAAAGGTGCATAACACTAATCCCGCAACAATAATGCGGAATTAGTGCATTTCTGTCTAAAAGTATACACTAGAACCGATAATTTACGCCAATTTCAAACGAACGCTCAGGGCCAACATAAATACCTTGTCGCATGCCGGTGATGTAGCGTTTATCAGTTAGGTTTTTGATAGCGCCGAATACCTTCATATTTTTGTTAACGGTATAACTAGCGTTTACATCTAACAAGGTATAAGCAGGTAACAAGCCACCCCAAATGCCACCCGCGGCATCATCAGGTATGTCTACTGTGTTGCTTGCATCACCATATTGTTCGCCTCGATGATGCACGGTTAATGCCCCGCTTAACTTATCACTTTCATAACTCAAAGCAACATTGGCAATTACTTTTGGCGCATACGGAAGTCGGTTTCCACTATTTTCTCCTGTTTTAAATTCTGAAGTTGGGATAAACGTAGCGTTAGTATCAATATAAAAGCCACTACCAATATCATAGGCTAACAGCAATTCCATACCTAAATGTTCAGTTTCACCGCCGTTGGACTGAGACAAATTAGGGTCGCTATTACCCGTTACCACTTGATTGCTAAAGTCCATGATAAAAGCGGCTGCTTCATAAGTAATGTCGCCCTGCTTTCCTCTGAGGCCTAGCTCATAGTTAGTTGAACGCTCTCCATCTAAGTTTTGATCGCTCAGCCCGTCAAGTGCCACACCGTTTGAAGCGGGCGAGAAAGCGCGGTAAACACCACCATAAATTTGTGCCGAATCATTCAAGTCGTAAGTTGCGCCAACACCGGGTAGAATTTCGGTGTTGCTGGTTGTTGCTTCTGCATTATCGTTGGTTAGTATTATTCTTTTTTGCTCATAGGACTCTACTCTAAGGCCGGGTGTAAAAGCAAAAGCATTGCTTAATTGAATACGGCTTTGGGCATAGCCGGCATAGCTTTGCGCCGAATCAATACGGTGGCGATCGTTTGCTCCTGTGCGATCGGAGCTGCGCAGCGCTCGAATTCGGGTGTCGTTTGACTCCTCTTGCATGAAACGTAAGCCAAATTCACTGTTGGCTTCTACACCCATAAGGCTGTGTTCTAAAGTCAAGCGAGTTTCTATTCCAACGCGCTCAAACGAGCGATTATTTCCGGTTAAACTGTCGGTATATACCCAACTATTGGCCTCGTTTGAGGCCTCAGTATCAACACTATAACGCCAATAATCGCGGCTCACGTCACTCCAATAAACAAGGGTGTTTAGGGTTGCGTCGTTAGATAATGACCATTCGTGATTAATATCAAACGCTGTACGCTCGGTTAAGTAGTAATCGTCTGGTGCAGGGTTGTAGTCTTCACCCGCTTCATACTCAGCTAGTAATAATCCACGATAAGAGATATTTGCGTCATTTTCATAACGCGATAGTTTAATGCCTAACTTTTGACCATTGTCAAAAATAACACCAGCTTTTGCCATTACATCGGTCATATCATAGCCTTTATCCATAAAGCCATCGCTGCTAGCGCGGGTTGCTAAAACACCAGCAAATGCATCCTCGTCTTCGTTTTTGCCACCCGCTTCTACAGTAATTTCTTGCATATTAAAGGAACCAGCACGGCCAGTGAGGATGACACCATCATCGGGTGTTTTAGTTTTATAATTCACTACGCCGCCTATTGTGGATGGGCCATAGCGAAGTGAAGCTGAGCCTTTCAGTACTTCAATTTGACTTACACGCTGAATACGGGGATTAAAATAACGGGCGTTACCAATAAAAAGACCCGGTGCAACGGGCACGCCATCTTCTAAAAGTAGAGACTTAGATTCACTTGCTGAAAGGCCCCGAATACCAATGTTAGACACTATGGCAGTTTCTTCTTCACTTTTAATATTCACACCGGGAATACTTCGCAAAACATCTTGTGTCGACAAGGGTTGAATTTTATCAATTTGATCTTGATTGATAATAACAACGCTACCCGTTTGTTTTAAAAGAGCGGAGGTGCTGTCGCCTATTACGCGAATAACTTCTATAGCAGGCATTATTTTGTCACCCGCCTCGCCTACATCGGGTGTTTCTTGAGCTAGTGAACTGAAAGATAGTAGTGCGGTCGAAACTGACAAAGTTAAGCGCGTTAGCTTTGTTTGCATAAAAAGTATTCCTTGGTGGGTAGTGATAAGGTAAAAAAGAAGTTGCATTAATTAGCTAATGATAATACGAATACCTATCATTAGCAATATGGCGCACAACCAATGTCGCAATGACTGATAATTTATACTTTAGTAAATCACGTAATGAGTAATATTAGACACGTGAATTGTATGACGTTAAAACGGGAGTTCTAGATTGACGGTCGTATTCCGATTTACTTAAACATTGAATTCTCGAAATCAGGGAAAAAGTGTGCTAAGTCTCACCTGAACTGGTGTTCAAGTGATGCCAGAATAGTGTCCAATTCCCCTAGCCTGGAACAGATCTAATTGGCGTTTTCTGCAATGATTAATGCGGTAGACTGGTGCGAGCAAGAATAGACGCTGTCCGACTAAAAAACGAGATGAATAGAGGCGGATATTGGACATCGAAAACCCTTGAACCGCCAGAACCAAGGGGAAACGCATATTATTGTTTACTTGACAGGGCAGCTTAATGGGTGAACCCCTTATAAAGTGATAATCAGCCTGCCGATGCTCATCGCACACAGCAGGCCAGCTGAGCTTAGGAAGGCGCTCTTGCCATATCTTTTAACTTCCCTTTTGAAAACCAGGCGAAAAGCACAGGTAGTACAAAGAGTGTCAAAAATGTCGCGGTTACTAAGCCGCCTACAATAACACTTGCTAACGGTTTTTGGATTTCAGCACCCACGCCGTTAGACATTAACATTGGAATTAGCCCTAGCGCAGATGTAATCGCCGTCATCAACACTGGCCGAAGTCTTGATGTAGCACCATCGAATACAGCGTCAGATACTGATAATCCGTCTGCAATGCGCTGATTGATGCTTTCTACCATCACCACCCCATTTAGGACCGCCACTCCAAATAAGGTAATAAAACCTACGGAGCTCGGTACAGAAAGATATTGCCCTGATAACCAAAGTGAAAATACTCCGCCTATCACAGCTAGAGGCACATTCACGAGGATCAGCATTGCCTGACCAAACGAAGCAAAAGCAAAGTACAGTAGTAATGCAATTAAGCCCAACGAAAGCGGCACAACTAGTGATAATCGTTTCTGCGCCCGTTGTTGATTCTCAAATTGCCCGCCAATATCCACTGAATAGCCAGTAGGCAGTGCTAGCTGCTCATCAATAGATTGACGAATATCTGCCACCACGCTACCCATGTCTCGACCTTGAACATTTGCCTGGATAACAACTCGCCTCTGTACGTCATCACGTCTGACTTGCGGTGGACCAGAAGCAATCGTCACTTCTGCAACATCTCCTAAACGAACCCATGCACCTGACGGAGTTTGTAAGCGCAAGTCGGCTATCGTTTGACTGTTATTTCGAAATTGTTCAGCAAGCCTGACATAAATATCATAGCGCTCATTACCATTGATGATTTGGCCAGCGCTGGCTCCACCTAAACCTTCGCTTACGAGCTCCATTACATCACCCACGGCCAACCCATAGCGCGACAGAGCGCGGCGATTCGGTGTCACAATCAGTTGAGATTCACCGGCAATTTGCTCCATAGCAACATCTCTTGCACCTTCAACTTCTTTTACTAAAGCTTCAATGGCTTGGCCTTTTTCAGCCAAGATGTCAAGATCAGGTCCAAATAATTTAATGGCAAGTTGAGCTCTTACACCCGATAACAACTCGTCCACTCTTGTCGCGATAGGTTGAGAAAAATTGAAGAGCAAACCCGGATGTTGCTCCATTTTTTCTTCCATTAACGCTTGCAGTTCATAGCGGTTACTTGCACTTGTCCATTCAGGCACTGGCTTTAACCCGATATAAATTTCGATATTGTTTACAGGCTCAGGATCGCCTCCTATTTCGGCGCGACCGATACGCGACAATGTATAGGTGACTTCTGGAAACCCCATTAATATATTCTCAAGCTTAGGGGAGACCTCTAGGGCAGTATCTAAACTAGATGAAGGCGCTAAAGTAACACGCAAGTTAATGGTGCCCTCTTCCAGTTCTGGTACAAACTCTGTGCCAAGCCGAGGAAGCACTACACCAGCAGCGACTACCATAATTGCAGCAATTCCAATCACTACTTTTTTATGCAAAATTGCCCACGATAGCCCTTTGCGATACCCCGCGTCTAAAGGTTTCAACACAACGCTTTCTCGTGGTTTCACGCCTTTTTTAAATAGATACGTCGCCAATGCCGGTACAATAATCAGTGCAACTAATACCGCCGAAAGCATGGCCAACATAATACTAATAGCCATTGGTTGAAATAATTTTGCTTCAACGCCTTCAAAGCTAAACAAAGGCATGAATACCACAAGGATTATGGCTGTTGCGAAGAAGATAGGCCGGGCTACCTCCTTGCCCGCTTCTTGTAATCGCAAAGCGATACCGTGCGTATCATGGGACGAGTCTAATGGATCATCATCTTCAACATGTTCACCCAATTGTCTCTTGTGATCATGCTCAGCATCAGCGTGAGTCAAGTGTTTAAACATGTTTTCAACCATTACCACTGAGCCATCTACTAGCATGCCGATTGCCACTGCAATGCCCCCAAGCGACATAAGGTTGGCAGAAAGTCCAAACCACGACATGACCATTAAGGCAATACCAATAGAAATAGGGATCGAAATCAGGACTAAAAACGTGGCTCGTAGATTCATCAAAAATAAAGCTAGAATAACAATAATAAATACGAACGCTAACATTAGCGCATTTACAACCGTATCCACGGCTTGAGTAATTAAGTCAGCTTGATCGTAGAATACTTCAAAACTCACGCCATCAGGCAATGCTTGGTTAATTCGCTGAATACGAGCATTGACGCCATCAATTGTGGCTTTCGTGTTAGCTCCCATGCGCTTAAGTACAATGCCTGAGACGACTTCACCTAAGTTTTGAATGTTACCGTCGGCGTCTTTTCTGGTCATGGTGGCAGCACCCTGACGAATTTCGCTACCTAACTCAACGTTCGCCACATCGGATACAGTAATCGTTGTTCCGTCTACGGTTTTTAAAGGTACCTGACGTAATTGCTCTAACCCTTCCTCGCCATGATCTAACCAGCCAGTGCCTCTTATCACAAGTTGCTCCTGCCCTCGGTTCATATACCACCCCCCCACATTGGTATTATTCCGCTCAAGTGCTTCCATCACTATATCTTGAGTCAAGCCATATCCAAGTAATTGAGATGGATTGAGGTTAACTTGGTATTGGCGTACTTCCCCACCAAAAGAGAGCACATCCGTTACGCCATCGGCAGGAAGCAGCAGCAATTTCACCACCCAATCATTTAAACTACGCAACGCCATAGCGTCTAGGCCTGAATCGGGCTCAGCCAACAATAGATACTGATACACTTGCCCCAATCCTGATGTGTTGGGTCCCATTTCTGGCGTACCGACGCCCTCGGGAATTAACTCTTTAGCCGCTTGCAGACGCTCGAATACCAATTGACGTGCAAAATAGATATCTGTGTCCTCGCTAAACACAACGGTCACACCTGAAAGACCTGTTTTGGAAATAGAGCGCACTTCCATCACATCCGGTAAGGCATACATCACCGCTTCTATTGGATAAGTAATTAACTGCTCTACTTCTTCGGCAGCTAACCCCGGTGCTTCTGTATTGACAGATACTTGCACGTTGGTGACATCTGGAAATGCATCCAAATTCAGTTTTGGAATAACAAAAACCGCGCTGACTATTAACGTTGTCAGAGCAATCACCACTAACAAACGATTAGTAACAGCCCAATCAATTAATTTATTAAACATAAAGACTCCTCCTAATTAGTGGTTGTGTGGGTCAAAACCGCCTTTAGCGATTTGTGAAGCGACAAAAAAAGCACCTTCGCTTACTACGCGAGAACCCGGCTCTACACCGGTTATTTCCCGCAAGCCACCAAGCGCTCTTCCAAGTTCAACTTCGACGGGTAAAAACTCGCCGGGATGATCTTCTACAAATACCATCCAGTCTCCATCGGGCCCTCGCATTAGCGCACTTTCTGAAACAGCCATTACCGGCATTTTTGTCAGAAAACGGAAATACACCTCGGCAAATTGACCAGGATGCAAACGATGTTCAGGGTTGCTCACTAATAGCCGAACCGTTCTCGTTCGAGTAATTGGGTCAATGGTATGTGCCTCTTGTGTAACCGTTGCATCAACTGTGAAGTCTCCCACTTTGATTTGTGCCGGAGAACCTGCACCTAACCGCAGGTTAATATTCGATGGTAGATGCGCTTCTACCCAAAGTTCACTTTCATCTGCCAACGAGATCAACGGCTCTCCCGCATCAATACGCTGACCTTGTTCAAACGAGTCACTGAGTACCGCGCCATCAATTTCAGCACGTAAGCTATATTCTCCTAATGCTATTGATTGCTGTGAGGTGAGCGTTTTCAAATCTGCATCGGATAAACCATATGAGATTAATACTGCACTAGCCGCTTCAAAATTAGCTTTTGCATCAATGTAGCGCTGCTCTCCAACAGTTTTTCGACCAAGTCCTTTTACTCTTTCCCATTCTGGATATGTTGTTCGGTAATTGGCTTGTGCTTGCGCAACGGTTTCGCTAAAAAGCGTGACAAGCACTTGGCCTTTATTTACCCTGTCTCCCAATGCCACATGACGACGCGTGACAACGGATGCCACTCTGGGTGATACTCTATAGCTGCTATAGCCGTTTGAAAATATTTCACCCGGTGCATACAAAGTATAATTGACAATTTTGGGGCTTAGTGTGCTTACTTTAATGTTGGCTAATGCCATTTGATTGGAGTCTAACGATGCAGAAGCAGTTTCATCATGCTCTTCATCATCTTTATCCTCGTTTTCACCTTTATCATGAGCATGTTCGCTTTCGTGATCATCATGTTCATCGGCACCCTCGCCTCCATGCTCATCAAGCTTTTGACCATCTTGTAGTTCATGTTCTTCATGACCATCATCAGTATGTTCGTCATGTTTATCTTTTATGCTTTTATCGATGCTTGTTACCGTTTCATTGTGAGCATGCTGTTGATCAGACTTTTGTGCGAAACTTGGTGCAGCGCCGACAAATGTGGCGATGAAAACTGCTAATACTGTTTTATTCATTTTGTTAATCCTGTTACTCAATTGAGAAATCGTGTTGAACTGGGGGCAAGTCGATAAGACGACCTGATTGCAGCATGAGATTTTTTAATGCTATGCGCGTTTGCTTTTCGAGCTCTATGCCAGACAGTAAACTTTCTGCGCGTTGATTCAGTGCAATAAGGTAGTTAGTCGTTGATAAATCGCCACTGCGCCACTGCTTCTCTAACAAATCACCACTACTCTCGATGCGACCCTTTACCAATGATTGCCATTGCGTAAACTGTAGGTTGTAGCTTTGCCACGCGCCAAACGCTCCTTTTAAATCGAAACGAAGTTTCCGATACTGCGCTCTAAAACGTGCTTCAGTTTCTAACGCCATGCGTTCTGCGGCGCGAGTTTCTGCACTGTAATTGTTGCGAATGTTTAACGGTATGGAAAAGGTCAGCCCAACGGTGTTTTCTCGCGCTTCCTGCCCTGCATTAATACCAAAAGTAGGATTTGCTTTTGCACTACGTCTAGTGACTTCTGCTTCTTCTTTTTGCGTGAGCCATTGCGCATAAGCGCTTGCTACTTTTGGGTGTTTTAGTAATTCTTCATCAGACGGATATGTAGCATTAGAAGGCCAAAAGTCGTCGGGTATAATCCCTCGCTCTGGCTCCCAATCAGGAAGTAACTCCCGCACCATTGCTTCGGCCATTTGAAGTTGAGCCTCTGCTCCCGCCACTTGAGCAAATTGTTTCGATAACGACAAAAAGGTAAGCTCTGCATCGATACTCCCTAGATCACCAGCCGCTTGACGTATTTCGACCAATTCAAGTAACGAATTAAGTTGCTGTTGTTGTGATTTTGCAATTACAGCGGCACTTCTTGCTGCACGCCAATTGATTAATGCATCAATAGCATCAGCTGATTTGTTTAAAACGACTTCTTGGTATTGAGCTTGTGCAGCAGTGCGCATAAAACCCGCTTTTTGTCGCCTTGCGCCTTGCCTGTCCCAAAGGTCGATTGTCTGTTCAACACCCACGCTGTAGTCATTGTTATCGCCATTACGCGTATAGTCAGTTGACAATTCAGGGTTATAAAGGGCTCGTTCAGAAGCATCAGCGAGCGCACCTGTGCTTAACAATTGTTCTTTGGCCGCGACAATATCGGGATGTTTGTTTATCTGTGAAGAGAACCAACTTTCCCAGTTCTGATTTTGCGCATGAGCAAAAATCGGTACAAACAATAAGCAAGTGCACAGCAGTTTGGTGCCATTAAATGTAAGTAAGCTAAGCCGTCTCAATGATGTGGCTTTTGTTGTTTGAATACGCTTAAAAGGCGCAGATAGCAGTGGCGACCTGACATGCAGGTCACGCCCAATAAAATGAGTAAGATTCATAATAATCCTAAAATTAAATAATAACGGACGTCGCGTTTAAGGTTATCGCGACTAGCTTTAAACAGAATTTAGGATTTTTGCTTAGGTGGGCGCAGTAAGCGGTTGATAGGTGCGTCTATAAGAGCATCTAGATAGTTAAAGTTGTGGTTTGACACCACGTGATGGTGTTTATTGATACTGTCATGACCGACCCACTGAACATGTGTACCATGGCAATGACCACAGTGATGACAGTCGGCTGGATTATGCTGCCCCTGTACTTGGTCGGTACTTGCATCTTGCGTACTTGTTGATGACAAACTCTTATCATGCTCAGCATGATTGTGTTCATGTTGCAAATGTTGAGTGTCTATTGCATCAAAATCTAACGAATTGGCCACAGCAGAAAACGACTGAAAGAGTATCAGCGAGATCATGATGTAACATATACGTTTTAAATTTTTCATAACAAGTAGCATACCAAACCTATTTCATTTCGTCACGACATTGTTCATCGGCAAATTCTAGCTCAACTGTAGTATGTTCAAAATGATACTTGGCTAATGAGCTTTGTATGCTCTCTTTTAATGACTGAATGTGTTCAACACTAACTTCTCCTTTTAAGACAAGGTGGACAGTCATAACATTGCGCTCTCCGTCTAACGACCAAATATGAAAATGATGGAGGTCGCTTACCTTATCGTTTGCAAGCAAGTCGTTTCGGATTGTTGACATTTGCTCTTCATCTGGCGTTGCCTGTAAAAATAGCATCAGGGTTTCTTTTAGGTTACGAAACACATTGAAGAGGATGAACAAAGTGAAGCCAATGGATAAGATGGGATCTAAAATCGCCCAAGGCTTGAACATTAAGACGATGGATACGATAAATACTGCCACCCAACCGAGAACATCTTCTAACAAGTGCCAATTAAGCACTCGTTCGTTTAATGACGTTCCTTCGCTTAGTTTATAAGCGGCAAAACCGTTTACTGCCATACCAAAAATAGATAAGGCTAACATTCCCTCTACTTGGGGCATTTCAGGCTCTGCTAAACGAGGGATTGCTTCAAACAAGATCCAAATAGAGCCTATGGTCAATACAACTCCGTTGATTAACGCCCCCAATAGTGAAAACCGCTTATAGCCATAGGAAAAAGTGCGATTGGCATCTTTATCGCTAAGTTTATTTAAGCCCCAAGAAGTACCAATCGACAAACTGTCGCCCAAATCATGCACCGCGTCAGCCATGATAGCGGTGCTGTTGGTTAGCCAACCACCAATAAATTCGATGATGGTGAACACCACATTTAGAAGGAACGCCCAGCCAATGCGCTTTGATGCATCGTCTGAATTGCCATCTGAGTGCGTATGGCTATGTGAATGATTATGACTGTGCATGTTTAATTTCCAATAATGCATTTACCTTATTATGTTTGTATGGATTCACTTAGCATATAAAACCCCGTTCTTTATCTTGTCTTATATCTATTGAATAGTGACTTTTTTGCATTACTCTCGATGTGTAGATACAGCTTCAAGCGCAATCTCCCTCTCACTTTTAAGACCGAATAATTTTTTGAGTATAATGGTTGCTGGACAAAAGCCCGTAAAGCTTTGTTGGAACAAATTTACGCCGACAAAAACAGTGAACCATACGAAATATGGGTGTAGCCAAATAGTTAGAATAACAGACAACAAAACCATAAAACCTGCAAATGCAGTGAGTGCTCTCTCTGAAGACATGACAACTCCTTAATAAAAATACCGAAAACGAACAAAAAAATTTGAGGCATCCTCGAACTGTCCCCAAAAAGTAAAAGGTTGTTTACCATAAAAAATGTTTAAACCACCTGATAATCGCCATAAATCAACAGGGCTATATTCTGCACTAACTTTTAAATAACCATCCTTATCTGTGGTTGAATAAAAGTTAAAGGCATTTAATACCAATGCTTGCTGCATACCTTTATAACGCAATCTTTGCGTAAACCATACTCGATGTTGTTTAGGCTCAAATTTAGGCGTCAGTGAATTTTGAATCAACGCTTGATGATCGAGGATGCTTTCGGTGTATAGTTGGAGGCTTCCTTCGAGGTTTCCAACAATTTCCTGTTCATATCCGAGTAACCATCGAGCTTGCCCATTAGGTACTAACGGGTTATCGCCATTTTTATCATCAACCGAATCGTAATAAGCAAATTCGGCATTAAATATACCATTTCCCAACGTAGTGCGAAAGCTTGCTCCGTAGACGTTCAATGATGAAAATGTAGGTCTATAGTCTTGTGTAAGACTATTAGGGCTTTTATGAAATCCACTGTAAAAATACCCCGCGTACTCTGATGTGCCTACCGATTTATATAGCCTCAACGCATACTCAGGCGATTGGGGTCTCAGGGGAGGAGTGACATCAAAACCTAATGCTACCTGAGTGGCTGCAGTGGGGAGAAAAAATGAAAAATAGTCGCCATTGATGTATACGTCAGGTTCAAATTCAGGTGTCAAAACTACATCTAGATTAAACACATCAAAATACGCCGATACCTTTGCAGACAATGATGGAGACTTTAAATATTCAACCTCTCGTCCCGCAAAAAATGATTGAAAGTCTTTCGGAAAAAGATCGTTTAAAAAAACATTATCTCCAGTTCCCCACGTCAAAACTTGTTGACCAACCTTCGCATCAAATCTGTTTCCCCATGCACCCAAAAAACCAAGGCGAGCCTCCCATGTAGCTTCTCTGATGTTTATTCTTGTCTGTTCCAAGACACCATCAAAATATGCGTCTGATACAAAAGAAAACTGGGAGGCCTGAAGGTCATAATCAAACTGCACTTGTAGACGTAGATCACTGAGGGTTTTGTCTGTTCCAATAATAGGATCATTCGACAAGCGGACGCCTGAAGCCATTTCTAGAAATCCGCTCAGCTGATAAATGTCTTCACTTTCCTCTTCCCAATCAATCATTCCCCAATCATCTTCATATGGTTCAGGAAAAGGTTTGGAATATACCTCGCCATGAACACAAACAATGAATATGATTATACTCAGAACTCGCTGAAGCAAGCGCCTTTGCATGTCCTCTTTGTTAAACCGGCTCATTATCATAGCGTTAGTCTAGCCAACGTCTAGGGGGATTGCGTAAACTGCGCTCGCTGAATACGTCGTCATCAAGGCCAACGTTGTATTTTATGTTCCTAAACTCCATCAACGTATACCCACCGGTCTTGAGGTCTGAAACTTTGGAACGCACTACGGTAGGAAATCCTTGTACATCCTGAATTTCAACAGCCTCTACTCGTCGATAGTTGTCATCACTTTCCTTATAAAAGTTAATGAGAATGGGTAAAAAGCTTTTCTTATCAATCGTAACAGAATAGTAATCAAACTCTACAGTTGATTTGTCAAGAGGCACTCCTTTTAATACATAGTACTTTTTGTTTTCTTCGATTAATTCAAAGTTATCCTCAGAGACTGTGCGGCCAGATACATCTTCATAGAAAAAATGAGAGCCCACAAATGAAGTTCGTTTGTCCCCAGCCGATATACGCTTAACCAGATCCAACGCTGGCATATATAACCAACGATCATCATCCTTTTTTAAATCTGCATGCTTTTCAACACGAAATACCGTGTCCCTAACATCAGATGGCCTAGAGAAAAACACCATCATTTGCTGATCACCGTTATCAGTGATGTCACGACGTAAAATAGTAAATTGCCTCATTTGCTTACGACCTTGTGCGTCTATTATCAGCATCCGCGCATCGGCAATGCCGTCTTCTCCGGAATAGTAGGCAGCCTTCTCTGCTTCTCGCACTATTTCATCTACATTAACGGACTGCGTGATAGCCGCATCAGCATTATAAACAACGCTATTCAATACTAAAGCTAACAACGTTGTTGCTATTGCTATTTTGTATACCTTCATTCTTCTATTCTCCTCTAAATGACTGACCAAAAACCCAACGAGCACCTAAAATCATGACCGATGGCAATATAAGCAACGTCACCAATGCCGAAATTGCCATGATGCTTGCAAGAAAAACACCAACAGTGATATACGGTACGAGTGGCGCAAATAACAAAGGTGTAAATCCAAGGGCGATTACAATTGCGTTGCGAGATATCGCGATTGCGGGCTCCTCGAACATTAAATCAAAAGTTTTTTTAACGCTTTGCGTAGATTTAAACGTTTCTCTTGCACGCTCTAGAAAATGAATCGCAAAATCTACCGATAGTCCTAGTGTCAATGCTGATAAAACGGCAATTGGCATATCGTAATCCTTGCCGATAATTCCAATAAGTCCATAAATAAAAGTGATGGTAATGGTGAGTGGAAGCATTGCCAACAAGCCAAATATCAGGGAACGAAATAAAGCCACCATAATAATAAACACAATTACGAAAGCACTAATAAGGCTGTCAAGCATTCCAGCAACCATATTTTCTTGCCATACAACATTAAGATAAGCTTTACCTGCCCAATCCAACTTTATAAATTTCGGAAGCGGATTTTTTTCTATATACTCATCTACAAGATTAACCACTCGACTCATATCTTGGTTATCTCCAGATCTCAATTGCAACCATACAAGTGTTTGTTGAAAATCAGGAGTCACAAAGTGCCACAGATCATCTGGTCTGTGTGAGGATTGATATTGTAAAAATGTTTGGGCAACTGCTTGAGGAGAATTCGGAATTTGATAATCTTTACTCTCACCTGACCGAAGCTCACGCGCAACCAGTTTGGTGACATCTGCCAGTGAATTAGATTTACCAACTAAACCAGATCCATTTAGATGGATTTGCAAGTCAGCAATATAACGAAGCAGTTCTGGTGACTGAAATGCTTTAGATCTACTTAACGTCGTTTCCAGTTGCTGCAACGTATTCTCTAAATAATTGACTTCTTCACCTGATAGATCAGTGAAAAGTTTATCCTCAATAATGATGATCATGTTTTGATATTGAGTATGAAGACTCGCTTCTATGATCGCATCGGACTGCTCTTTCACCCACTCAAATAAAGTGTGTGGAAGTTCTTTATTTAATATTTCCACAACAGATAATAGTGGTTGAGTAGACGTCAAAACCATATAGGCATCATATGTGCCTGCAAAATTCTCATTCAGTACTTTGTCCGCTACTCTAATTTCGTGATCAGTTTTAAACCAACGAACAGGGTTGTCATTTATTTGAATTTTACTTACCCCCCAAACAGAAACGACAAAAACTGCGACAAAAACAAAGAGAAGCGACACTCGGTTCTTTATCGCGAATCTTCCAGTAGATTTCACAAAGCGGAGCAGTTTATTGCTGCTTTCCTTCGAGTGCATGGTGGTTTGCAACGATCTCAAAGATTTATCTGACAATCTTGTTAGAAATGCCGGAATGAACGTGATGGTGATTAAAAATGCGAGTAAGATCCCCGTCCCTACAAAAGCACCAAATATTTGAACCGGTGGAATTGGGGTTAACATCAAGGAATAAAAACCTATGGACGAAGTGATTGAGGTGTATAACATTGGTGTAAATAAATGCCCGACAACCCCCTCAACGGTTTCTTTCAAATCATTGCCGGGTTTGTAACGACCGCTAAACTCGGATAATATGTGCACAGAGTCTACGACTGCAATTGGCATTAAAAAAATTGCAATCATTGAAGACATGATATGCACAGTAAATCCGGCTCCAATCAAAGCCCCCATAGTTATCAAGACTGTCGCCATTGCAACTATCATCGGTGCAATGATCAGAGGAAGATTACGAAAAAACACTAACAACAATATAAATATTGTGAGACCCGCTAAAGGTGCAGCAACTATCATTTGATTAAACATTTCCACACCAAACTGATCTTCAGCTACTGGTAATCCTGTCACGTACCATTTAGCATTGCCACTCAGAGAACTAGTCGCTAAGCGGATTTTCTCAGCAATTCTAAAACTTTCATTTTTATTTTTAATAGGGATATAAATCGCGGCAGCTTTGCCATTTTTGGACACAAGCGTCTCTTGTAACAGTGGTAACCGAGAAAGACTTTGCTTAATCTTCATAACCTCAAATTCACTGATTGGCGGCTTAGACATAAGCCATTCGAATCGTATCGTTCCGGAGTCATTTTGAGTTATGTTGTCAACCGTTGATATCGACATCACATCCGCTGAAATCACACCATCAAAAGCCATGATTTGTTTTGTAATTTCAAAAATGTCTTTCAATGTTCGAGAGGTGAATATACCGCTGTCACTCTGAGTATCTACAACACCCACCACAATGGAATCGTGCATTGCAAATTTAGTCTTCACTTCGTTATGAAATAGGCGAGCAGGATGGGTTTCATCAAGCATATTTTCCGGGTCAGTATCGATTATGATACTCGGGATTTGTGCGATGAATACAGTGGTTATAAGTAGCAATAAAACATAGACCAATCTTGGTGAGGACGTACAGTGATGTATTATCTTTTTTGCAATCAAGTTCACCCGAATTCAGATAATAAGTGCACCACTCTTGGTTAAATGGTGAGAAGAGATCAACTGCCTGTTGGTGGTACTCTGTAATCGCCAAAAAACAAGAGTAGTTACCATGAGTTACAAGCAGTTGATCGAGGGACAACGATACCAGATAGAAGCCTACTTACGCGAGGGTTTCAGTTATCGAGAAATCGGAAATCGTTTGAAAGTTAGCCACAGTACGATAAGTCGAGAGGTTCGGCGTAATAGAATTCGCGGTACACATTATCTTCCTGAGGTTGCGCAATCAAAAACGGTTAAGCGACGGCGAAGTGCAGCAAAATATCGTGTATCAGCACTTACTATTGTCTTTGTCGAGTTTGGCCTGACTGAAAAGTGGAGTCCTGAGCAAATAGCCGGTGTGGGTAAACTTATCGGCCATCCAGTTAGTCATGAGTGGATTTATGGGTATGTTCAACGCGATAAATTATCGGGAGGCAAGTTACACACACAGCTGCGCCATGGCCGACGTAAGTATCGAAAAGGCAGTCGCGCGAAGCGAGTGATTATCCCTAACCGCGTTGGTATTGAGCATAGGCCTGCTATCGTTGATAGAAAGAAACGCTTTGGCGATTGGGAAGCAGACACCGTATTAGGCAAAAACGGTACAGGTGCGATTGTGAGTCTGGTCGAGCGGAAAAGTAAGTTCTACCTAATTCGTAAGGTGCCTGCGAAGAGCGCAGCGGAAGTCAGTCGTGCAATGGTTGGTATGTTATGGCGCTATCGCAGGCATGTGCACACGATTACCGCAGACAACGGCACGGAATTTTGTGCTCATGAGTTGGTTGCTGAAAAGCTGAAAACAGACGTCTACTTCGCCAATCCCTATTCGTCTTGGGAACGAGGTTTAAATGAGAACTTTAACGGGTTACTGCGGCAGTTCATTAGCAAAGGCACAGACCTAAGCACGGTAACAGATGAGCAGATTGCGCAAGCACAACGTGCTCTGAATTTGAGACCAAGGAAGTGCCTTGGTTACAAACAACCTGAAGTTGTATTTAATCAATTACGCGGAGCGGCCTAATTTAGTGAGTGGTGCACTTCGAACTTGAATTCGCGCATTTTAACCATTCCCTTTTTCTGACATTAACTCGAAAATTAAACCAATAAGTAAGGCATGTTTTCGGTGTACACCATATATACGTTGCCTACCTTGTTGATGACAACGGACTAATTCGCTACGAGCTAAAATTTTTAGATGCTGTGAAACAACAGCTTGCGGTAATGCCAATTGAAACGAAATTGAATCTACACTTCGCTCGGTTGTCAGTAATAAATCAATAATTAACAGCCGAGTTTTATTTGCTAATGCTTTGATAACTGGTAAGGCTTTCTCAATAGGAGCAGGTGCCCGATCACAACTTAAATCCAATAGATCTCTCTTGATATCTTTCAACTTTAACACCCTGACATCACCTGTTTTTCTTACAAAAATGAATAAACTGCTCTTTGATTGCAATAAGCTCGTATCCTTTAGGAGTGGTTAAAGAATTTAACGCTTCAAAAGTCTTCGAGGCACGATTCATCAATGCCCATAAATGCACGGCCCGAGTGCCCGTGCGGCAGACACAATGTACTTTCGCTTGCTCAAGATCACCGTGTATCGCTAGTTTAAACTCTGCAATTATATGATCACTGTATTCACCGCTCGTCACTGGGATATGAATGTAGGTCAGTCCGAAATCTTGACATATAGCGGCGTACTCTCGACTTGACATTTGGCCTTGCTCTTCACCATCAGGGCGCACATTTATTAAGCTACCAACGCCTAAATTCGCCAATTTTTCGATAGTATTTCTATTCAATTCACCCGATACGGAATAGTTATCAGTAATCGAAATAATCTCCATAACAATTCCTTAAATATTGTTGAACAGCACAAAACCAGAGAGCGGAAGCAGCAATAAACCAAACAACCTTTTTAAGTGATATTGTGACATCCGCTTACTTACTTTAAAGCCAACTAAAGTGCCAAGAATCGAAAACACAGTGATTAACATGATAAGCATCCAATTTAATTGCTCTGCATTTTGCTTGAGTAAAAATGCGTGTTTAGCAAAGCCTGAAAAACCTTGCATGGCAATGATTAATAAACTTGTACCGATTGCTTGTTTCATTGCTAACTTTGAGAAGATCAATAAGGCTGGAATGATAAGAAATCCACCACCAATCCCCACAAAACCCGTTATCAATCCTATTAATAGACCAGCAATAGACAATTTAGCCTTAGAATAGGATGTCGTATATGACGAATCCCTGTTCAGATTAACTGGGAAAAGAATCACTAAGCTAGCTAAGAGCATTATTAGAGAAAGTGTGATCATCTGCACTTCCCCTTCTACGAACTGAGAGAGATAGGCCCCACCGGATGCAGATATCATACTTGGAATACCAACAAACAGCGCAGATTGTATGTGCAGATGGTTTTTACGACTGTGGGCTATGCATGCGACTAATGCAGTCATGCCGACGATGAATAATGACCCAGCGATTGCTAGCTTTTCGGGTTGATCAGCAAGATACACTAGTATTGGAACCGTGAGAATACTGCCCCCCGCTCCCAATAGTCCAAGCAACACACCCATGAGTAATGCCGCGAGCCAAACACTTAAATTAAGCATGATTAGCCTTTACTCATGCTTAACGGTACCTTCACATAAGCGATACCGTTATCTTCAGCGATGGGGAGTGTTCCAGCACGAATATTTAACTGAATGGATGGAAATAACAATTTAGGGACAGCTAACTCGGCATCTCTATCCGAGCGCATTTGAACGAACTCACGTTCAGACTTTCCGTCTCTAACATGAACGTTACCACGTTTTTGTTCTGCTACCGTGGATTCCCATGCATATTTTGCTCGATCTGGTGATTTATAGTCATGGCCGACGTAAATTTTAGTATCATCAGGTAACGATAGTATTCGCTGTATTGAGCGATACAGCGTTTTGGCGTCACCACCCGGGAAGTCTGCTCTTGCTGTCCCGAAGTCCGGCATAAATAGCGTATCTCCAACAAAAACATTATCTTCTATTTTGTAGCTAACGCAGGCAGGTGTATGGCCAGGCGTATGGATAACGGCTATATTGAATTGCCCCAGTTCAATAACATCGCCATCTTTGAATAGACAATCAAACAGCTCAATATTGCAGGTGAGCTGTTCTTTACAGTTGAACGTTTCTCCAAACGCATCGTGTACATCCTTGATATGTTCACCAATCCCTATTTTCCCACCGCACTTTTGTTGCAAATAGGTTGCCGATGTAATGTGGTCTGCATGCGCATGCGTCTCTAAAATCCAATTTAAATTAAGTGTACTTTCGTTAATAAACTGGATCAGAGTATCTGCACTGTCCGTGCTCAATTCACCTGATGCCATGTTAAAATCAAATACAGGATCGATAATGGCTGCATCCTTTGTTAATCGGTCGAAAACCACATAGGTCACAGTTTTGGTCTCATCATCAAAAAATGCTTTTATCTGTAACTTACTCATTTCAATTCACCGTTGTTGTCGTTGCACATGTGGTATAACAACCACTTACAGTATTTTAAAATTTATTGCTCCAACAATATCTTCGTTCGCTCAAACTCGTCTTTATCAATTTCACCCATTGCGAACCGTTTCTTCAGAATACTTATCGCATCGGTGTTTTCGTCGTATTGTGTAGACACGGATTGTTTTTTATGACCTCCAAGCGCTTTCACAACTAGCATCACCACAGCGGTACCCAACGCGATAAACAAAAGCATCATAAAGACGCCAAAAAGCCAACCATAAACGCTACCACCCCACATCATATTATGGTCATAATACCGACCTGTTTGCTGAGCCCAAGCTACACTACTGGTGCTTATAGACGTTATCAATAAGCCGCTCTTTACTATTAAATTTTTCATATAACCTCTCTACCTTTCTACTTAAAAACGTTCGTTATTGACGTACCTATCGGGATACATCGTTCTTATTTACGTATCTATGTTTGGCTATTCACAATAGAGCTCATAAAGCACTGTGATCACTTTTTGCGCCGCTTCACCTTTGAGTGAGTAATACACTGTCTGCGCATTTTTTCTATAACTGACAAGCCCTTGGTTTTTCATTCTAGATAACTGTTGTGATACGGTGGGTTGGTTTAAGTCCAATAATTCAACTAATTCACCCACGGATTTTTCACCATCGACTAATTGACACAGGATCATAAGTCGATTTTCGTTCGATAAAATTTTCATTAGTTCCGATGCTACTTCGGCAGACCGTCGCATTTCTTTTATATTCATATATTCCAATATACCTATACACACATATTAATGCAAGTTAGAATATACGTTTATAATGTTTTATCAAGCAAAAAGGTGAAGTAATCAATGACAAGTTCTGATTACTTCATCTACTCTAATTAAGAACACCTTCTCGTTTTGCATATACTATGCGATAAAGAACCGGAAGAATGACAAGCGTCAGTAGTGTCGATGATACAATGCCGCCTATCACAACAGTGGCCAACGGTCTTTGTACTTCTGCACCAATACCTGTATTCAGCGCCATGGGTACAAATCCGAGGCTTGCCACTAGTGCCGTCATCAATACTGGCCGCAAACGAATAAGTGCGCCTTCAACGATGCTGTTCATCAATTCGCCCGTTTCCAACAAACGTTGCTTGATAAACGACAACATCACCAAACCATTGAGCACTGCAATTCCTGACAAGGCAATAAATCCTACTGAAGCAGATATCGACAATGGCATACCCCGTAACCAAAGCGCCATAACACCACCCGTCAGTGCCAACGGGACGCCAGTGAAAATAATTAAAGCGTCACGTATTGAGCCAAACGCAATTACCAACATAGTCACAATCACAAATAAGGTGACAGGTACTACAATAGTCAAGCGTTGGCTTGCACTTTCAAGCTGCTCAAAGGTGCCACCATAATCAAGCCAGTATCCAGCTGGCAAATTGACTTCATTTTTTATCCTCGCTTTCGCTTCTTCGACAAAAGAACCAATATCTCTGTCACGCACATTTGCTGTGACAACAATACTACGTTTGCCATTTTCCCGGCTTATTTGGCTAGGTACTTCTTTAAATGCCAGTGTGGCTAATTCGCTTATCGGTACATGCTCACCAGAGGGCGTGACGATGGGAACGCTCTCAAGCTGAGTGAGTTCATTTCGAATGTCGTCGCCATATCGCACGACAATCTCAAAGCGTCTGTCGCCTTCAAAAATCATTCCAGCGGTTTCTCCACCTGTCGCAGCATTGAGCCATAACTGCAAGTCGGCTATATCCAAACCAAAGCGTGCCAATTGATCAGGCTTTGGTGTGACGGTGAAGATTGGAATGCCTTCTACCTGCTCAAGCCTCGCGTCATCAGCTCCTTCAATCGTTGAAATAACGGTCAAAATGTCAGAAGCAGATGCAAAGAGCGTATCTAAGTCATCCCCAAATAGCTTTATCCCCAAATCTGCCCTTACGCCACTAATCAATTCGTTAAAACGCATTTGTATAGGTTGCGTAAATTCATAATTATTGCCGGGCAAAGTAAACAAGTCCTCTTCAAACGTTTTCACTAACTCAGCTTTTGTCATTGATGGATCGGGCCATTGCTCCCTAGGCTTTAAAATAACAAACGTATCAGTAATGTTTGGTGGCATAGGGTCGGTGGCGACCTCACCCGTACCCGTGCGACCGAATACCGTCTGTACTTGCTCATACTGCATAAGTTTCGCTTCAAGAGTTTTTTGCATTTCAACTGCTTGTTCTACCCCTGTCCCAGGGATCCTAATGGCTTGTACTAAGATATCACCTTCATTGAGCTGGGGAATAAACTCGGAGCCTAATTTACTGCCCATCCATAAACTGCCGACAACCAAAGCACTCGCTGCTACTACCACTAGCCATCTAAAACGCAGCGCTCCGGTTAAAACAGGACGATAGACTGCCTTTGCACCTTTAATAATTGGGCTTTCTTTTTCGCTAATTTTACCTCTCATGAAAATTGCTATCGCCGCAGGCACTACGGTAAAACAAAATACCATTGCGGCAAGCAAAGCCATTATCACGGTCGCTGCCATGGGGTGGAACATTTTACCTTCGACGCCAGTGAGCGTGAACAAGGGGATATAAACAATGGTAATGATCAATACACCAAACAAACTGGGGCGTATGACTTCATTAGTGGCTTCATAAACAACATTCAGCCTTTCTTTGAGCGGTAGAGTAGCGCCGTTTTGTTTCTGGGATTCGGATAATCGTCTGATACAGTTTTCAACAATGATAACTGCGCCATCGACAATCAAGCCAAAATCCAGTGCGCCTAAACTCATTAAGTTAGCAGACACATCGGTTTTGACCATACCCGATATCGTGGCAAGCATTGCCATGGGTATTACAGCGGCTGTAATAAGTGCAGCTCGCACATTCCCAAGCAAAACGAATAGCACAACGATGACAAGTAAAGCGCCCTCGACGAGGTTTTTTTGTACTGTGTCGATGGTTTTGTCAACGAGGCTTGTTCTATCGTAAACCGCTTCAAGGATAACGCCCTCGGGTAAGCTTGTTTTAATGGTTTCGAGCTTACTGTCCACAGCTTTGGCGACCGTACGAGAGTTTTCTCCCACTAACATCATTGTCGTGCCAATCACTGTTTCTTGGCCATTTAACGTGCCGGCTCCAGAGCGCAGCTCTTTACCGAGGTTGATTTGGGCGATGTCTTGAATTTTTACCGGTACGCCATCAATGATCTTAACAACCACTTGGCCGATATCGTCGATGCCCTTCAGTTGGGCTTCCGATCTGATCAGTACTTGTTGCCCATTTTGTTCTACAAAACCAGCGCCTTGATTCGCATTGTTGCGTTCTAGCGCACTGAGAAGGTCACCTGTACTTATCCCAAAGTTTATCATTGCGACTGGATTAGGATTCACATGATATTGCTTTTCAAATCCGCCTACCGCATAAACCTCGGTCACCCCCTCAACAAGCGACAATTGGGGCTTAACTACCCAATCATGGATCTCCCTTAATGCCATAGCATCATAGGGTTGACCGTTGTCCTGTCGCGCCTGAGGCTCAGCACTTAACGAGTACATGTAAATTTCACCCAAGCCTGTGGCGATAGGGCCCATTTCAGGGGTTAACCCTGTTGGCAATTGCGCCGCGATGGCGGTGAGACGCTCGTTGACGAGATTTCGTGCGAAATATAAATCGGTGCCCTCTTTAAACACGACTGTGACTTGCGACAAGCCATAGCGTGATATCGAGCGGGTATACGATAAATTAGGCAAACCGGCCAGCGAGGTTTCAACTATAAACGTTATGCGTTGCTCAGTCTCCAAAGGCGAGTAACCTGGGGTTGCGGTATTTATCTGCACTTGCACGTTAGTGATATCAGGCACAGCATCAATCGGCAGTTGTTTGTAACTGTACATACCAAAAAAGGCGACAAACAAGGCGAACAACATCATGACACCACGGCGCTCAATGGATAGACGGAGTATTCGTGCAATCATGCTCTCACCTCACCGTTTTTATGGACTTGGCTTTGCTTTTGACAATAAATGCGCAAGTAATTAGTCATCATCGCCCGCCTCCATTTTTAATAAATCAGCTTTTAGTAGATAGCTATTTTCTACAACGACTTGCTGGCCTATTTGCACGCCCTTCACAATCTCTACTAAACGGTTGTCCGTGTTCCCAAGTTTTACTTGGCGGGGGTAAAATCGTTCCCCTTCTTTGACAAAAACAATGGTTTGCCCATCTAACTCTTGTATTGAACTTTTGGGGAGTGCCAGATTGACTTCTTGGAAACCAATCTGAATATTACCCTCTACCATAGCGCCTAAAGGCCAATAACCACTGCCATTATTAACGTTCACAAACGCGATAGAATAGGGTTTGTCATCTGGTGAGGACGTAATGTGGCTTATACTTGATTGTTGCTGCAATTCCTCAAGCCTTAAAGTGACTTCCATATCAGCGGCAATATGAGTACGTTGTTTGGGGAAAATAGCCAATTGAGCAATTGCGCGAGAGTAATTAGCAACAGAAAGCAGCACTTGACCGTTGGTGAGCTCACCATCATTGGCGTGTCTAGCTATGATTTTTCCAGACATCGGTGAGGTGATTGAGTATTGATTTAAACTCTCGTTTGACTCAATGATTGCCAGCGTGTCACCTTTTTCTACTTTATCTCCAATATTCACCATGATACGTTTTACAACACCGTCGAAGCGGGCACGAATATGACTCAGTGACGCAGGATCATGAACTATCCGCCCAAAGGTTCTGGTTGTGAGCGATAATGTTCCTGATGCGGCCGATGCAGTCACGATATCGTGTTCAAGCATCCGTTCTTGAGATAACACTACGTACTCGGGTCTTTCTTCGGCTTCCTCATCGTCATCATCAGCCAGGGCGACAGAAGCAAACAGTAAAGTAACTAGCATGACTAACATGCCAAGCAAGTCACGTGCGCTAGTAACTAATGTAAATTGTGATTTATTCATTATTTTTTCTCTATTCATTGTGATGATTGAGCAGAAGTCGAAGGGGACGTCGTAAAAATTGGAAGACCTGTAAGTGCTTCCAGATCTGCGCTTCGAAGGTGAACTAAGCCTGCGGCTTTTATCATAGTTCGTTGCATATCTATGAGTTGCTGTTGCGTTGTCACCCACTCTATATAGTTGTAGCGACCACTTTCATAGCCATCCCGCGCCAATTTCAATGCAGATTCTAATGTTGGGACGACATTGTCTTGAAGGGTCGTAACAGTGAGCAAGGCTTGGTCTTTTGCGCTAATGACTTGATTTAATTGGCGAGTGAGTTCACGAATTTTCGCTTGTTTTTGATAGTCTATACTGTCAAGCAATGCGCGCTGTTGTTCGTATTCACCTAGATTCCGCTGCTTGGTATTTAACGGCACCGAAATACTGGCGACTAACGCTGTGTCATCAATTCCCTGCATTCTTCGGATACCGGCTTCCCACGCAATGTCGAACTGCTGACTAGTCTGAACCACTCTTAGTCGGGCCTCTTGAACCCGATAATTATCAGCATAAAGCAAAACGTGTGGATTGCTTTGAAGCTGTGAAAGCATATGTTCAAGTGATAGTGAATTTGGAAACGATAACAGTGTCCCTTCAACTTCCGCAAACGCAGCGTTAGTGTCACCCCACATGATGGCCAGGTCGCGTTTATACTCATTGAGTTTTTGTTCACTTATCAATAACGACAAACGCGCCTGCGACAACGCTGACTCTGCACGTTTTTTCTCAAGTGGTGAAGAAGCTCCCGCTTCAACCCGTGTAGAGACTGTCTGAAGCATTGTGCGAGCCAACATTTCAGCTCGTTGCTCAGTCTTGTGCAACGCTTGTTGGACAATGACATTGATATATCGTCGAGTTGTTTCACCCAAGATGTCCAGCGTACGAATGCGCCGTTGTGTAAGCAGTTGTGCTTTTTTTGAACTCACCACATTCATTCGGCCGCTGACTTTATCGCCAAGCTCGATGACCGACGATAAGGTCAGTGTCAATTCGGCATCTTTGATACCAGACACTTCGCCTGTTCCCAACACATTTTCAACTTCAACCCCAACTGACATTTCAGGTCGTAAGCTGGCCATTTTTGATTCACCATCCAAAGCCGAAGATTTAAATTCGAACACAACTAAATCTGGGTTGTTTGATAATGTGCGTTTGAGCGCATTTTCAAGCGTGATTGAAGACTTTTGTGCATTGGCAGATTGAACAGATATGCTCATGGTTACCAGTACAGCAGATATCAATTTCAGATACGCTGAGCTAGCTTTTTTTATGCCCAATGGGCGTGAAGAACGCATAAAAGAACCTTTTGTTCATAAGATAACGACATACATGGAAAGCGCCCATGCAAACATATAGGAGGGAATGGATTAATGTTGAGGTGGGCGCAAAAGGCCTTCGACTAGGCCGTCAGTGACGTTGCGGGAATAACTGTATTGATTGGTACATAACGGTTTAGCTACGTCATTTATTGGGTGTTGTGCCAGAAACTTAATCTGTCCACATTGACACAGCACACAATGGAAACACTGTGACTCTTCGCTCGACGTATTAACACCAGCATTTACATTTTTTTCGGGAACATCATAAGTGCCTATGGACTTTGATTGTTCAGGGACTGACGATACCTCCGCCGGGTAGTCATCGCATTGAGCGGCGAACGAAAAGCCCGATTGACACATGAGCAAAGTAATAAGTAGCCATGCCAACCTACGCAGTTTTGATGTGCAATTAAAAATTGGCATGTTCTTATCAACTTTGCGCATTAAGCGCTCGCTGTCTTTCATTTCCAGCATCTTCGAGGATCATTTTTGCCCCGCGCAACACAACGCACGAAACTATCACACCGATAACCAGATCAGGCCATCGAGAATCGAGCCAAAACACCAAAACGCCAGCAAAAATAACGCCTAAGTTGGCAATCACATCGTTGGCTGAAAATATCCAGCTTGCCCGCATATGCACTTCTTCATTTCTTTGTTTGCGTATGATCACAAGACAAATGACATTAGCAACCAGTGCAACTGCCCCCATAGCCATCATTAGTCCCGATACAGGTTCGCTACCGTAAATTGACCGTCTTACAATATCAATGATAATCAACAGACCCAGTGCCATCTGAAAAAAGCCGCTAATTCTAGCCGCATTCGCTTTGTGTAATAGCGATTTACCAATTGCATAAAGGGCAACACCATAGACAACTGCGTCGGCGAGCATATCAAGTGAATCGGCTATTAATGCGGTTGAATCAGCAAGCAACCCGATCCCCATTTCTATAACAAACATTGTCGCGTTTATTCCCAAAAGCCAATACAAAACCTGTCGTTGAGACTGGTCTTTTATTTCAACTTCGCACCCACATCCGCTCATTAGAAACACACTCTTTACTGATGAATGACATGAGTATAAAGTCTATACTTGGTATAGAGTCAACGGTTAGGAGAAAAAAATGAAAATTGGTGATGTCGCAAAGACGACAGGTTGTAGTATTCAGACCATTCGTTTTTATGAAAAGAAAGGTCTCTTACCTGAGCTCAAGCGCTCAAGTGGAAATTATCGTGTCTACGACAAGGGGACTATTGAACAACTCCTGTTTATTAAACAGTGTCGTTCATTAGATATGTCTATCACGGAAGTAAAAACGCTCATGGACAGTCGTTCGAGGCCAGATCAGAGCTGTTCAAATATCAATACGTTAATAGCTAAGCATTTATCAGACGTCATTATTCGCATTAAAGAGCTAAACGCATTAAAGTCATCACTCGAAAATATGGCGTCAAAGTGTGATCAAAACAAAACCATTAGGGACTGTGGCATTTTAAATTATTTACACACTTAAAAGTGTAAGAAGCATACAATTTCATAGCGGGCGCTCACCTTAACTTGTATCTATCGGCTAACATTCGTCATGTGTATAGATTTGTGAAGCAAAAAATACTAGCCTGAACTTTTGATAATGAGTCAGCCATGCATATTCATTTGTGGCCCTACAAAGCGATTTACATCGGAGTCAGTCCTGATAATGATGTTCATGCACATCATGCAGTCCAAATTTGCATTGGTTTAGACAGAGACATCTCGGTTCAAGATTACAAGGCACAAAGTATTCACACCGGACAATGTATTGTGATTTTCGAAGATGTCCCTCACAAGCTTTTTGCGCAGGATGATCAAATTGTAGTCATCTATTTAGAGCCTGAGGATAGGCATAACCAACAATTTCTCACTGCCTTGCGTCAAACCAGGAGTGATGGAATTAATACTCTGCCGCTTACTGGTAAAGAATTGGGATACATTTCTAAGCATCTATTTACTGACGTCGATATCGACAAAGTGTGGAAAACAGTAAATAAAGCGGTAGGGCTAGTCTACAGTCCTGCGCTTTCATCGCGCCCAGAGGATAAACGGGTACGAGCGGTCATCGACATTATTGCTTCGCAGCGAGGTTGTGCAATCGATATGGCGTTTTTATCATCGAAGGTTTTCTTGTCCCCAAGTCGTCTCACACATCTTTTTAAGCAAGAAGTGGGTATACCTATTAGTCGTTTTATTGTCTGGTGGCGTGTGCGCGCCGCAATAGAACAACTGAGTAAGTCAGCAACATTGACTGAGGCTGCCCATGCTTCGGGTTTTTCTGACTTACCTCATATGAGTAAAACGTTTAAACAGCTGTTTGGATTTGCACCTTCCTCGTTATTCAAACCGCACACCATTAAAATTCACAGTAATTAGCCGTTTGATACAAGCCGAATCAAGTTTGACTAGGGAATAATATACGCATCAATAAAAACGCGAATGTGTAAATACTATGAGAACGTTGGTCCAATGGATGTTCAGTCCATTATTTTTTTTAAGCTTTATCTTTGCTGCAACCAGTATTTCCCAAAACACAGGATCTCCAGCTTGGCTTATCCCCCTGCTTTTATTCGCCATCGCCTTATCTTTTGTAGCTGAGAAATGGTTACCATATGAAAAAGCATGGAATACACCGCAGGGCGATTTCGGGCGAGATATAGTGCATGCCATTGTCAATGAAGGCTCTTTGGCTCTCACGGTCGCGTTTATCCCAATAATGACCGCGATAGTGCCGCATTTTAGTATTTGGCCACACCATTGGCCGCTACTATTACAACTTGGGTTTGCCATCATCGTCGCTGATTTTGGGATAACGATGGCACATTATTTTAGTCATAAATACAAAGTGCTTTGGCGCTTACACGCGGTTCATCATAGCGTTGAACGAATGTACGGGTTCAATGGATTGTTAAAGCATCCCCTTCACCAAGCGATTGAACTAAGTGCAGGTACACTCCCATTACTTTTGATAGGTATGCCCTTAGAAATAGGCGCATTGTTAGGGTTTAGTGCTACCATACAGTTGCTGTTGCAACACTCTAACGTTGATATGCGGCTTGGCCCGCTAAAATATGTTTGGGCTGTTGCCCCAGGTCACCGACATCATCACGTAAAAGACGGTACCAGAGGTGACGTTAATTTTGGGTTGTTTACACATTTATGGGATCACCTCCTTGGCACATTCGTCACCAATTCTAATGAACGACCCTCACCACGTAATGGGGAGCTAGGAATTGGTAGTCAACCTAATTACCCACAAAATTATATCTCGCAGCTTTTTCAGCCTTTTAAGTGAAAGATTTAGCTTTTGCTTTTCTAATCAACTGCTCGACAATTGCTGCTCCAGACTATTATTCATGAGGAATATTACAAACATGTAATCAAACAGTAATAGCAGCGTCATGAGTTAATTACTTATGTTCGGTAGCCTAACTTAGCAGTTATCGTTATTTCGAGGAAAAACAAATGCAAATTGAGCAATTCAGTGACATTTTAGAGTGGACAGCTAATTACCATAAGGCTCTCGCTGAACAACTGCATTGCTGTTGTAAGAAGACAGATTTGAACAAACTTGTACTCGATTATCTCGCAATGCATGAAAACCACCTAAGTAAGCTGATCTTAGCCTTCAAAAACTTAGGTAAAACCGGAGAATTGGATACTTATTTTGTTGAGTACATAAACGATAAGCCTGACATACCTTTACTGTGTCCGCCTAACCTAGATGATTGCACTACTTATGAACAGGTCATAGAGCACGTTATGAAACGCCATCAACAAATTATCGAATTATTTTCGTATCTAAGGAAGCAAATGGTCGTTGGGCATCAAATAGAACTACTTGATTCTATTTTAGAAACCGAACAACAAGAGATTAAAATAATGGCACATGGTATTAACCGAGCGCACGAATTATAAGCCTTTCATTGGATTCATAAACTATGGAGTGAGGTTGTGAGGAAGCACCAACACAAGTCAAATTACAAAGAAGGAAGTCTCAGTCTTATTGGCGCGGTTGCAATGGGTACAGGTGTCATGATCGGTGCAGGTATCTTTGCTTTGACCGGACAAGTGGCTGAATTGGCCCGCGAGTGGTTCCCATTAGCCTTTATCATAGCGGCAATGATCACATCAGCAAGCGCGTATTCCTACGTGAAGTTATCCAATGCTTATCCTTCTGCAGGAGGGATTGCCATGTTTTTACAAAAAGCTTATGGCAAGGGGACTGCCACTGCGGTTTTTGCATTACTCATGTACTTTTCAATGGTAATTAATGAAAGCTTAGTTGCGCGGACATTTGGTCAATATACCGTACAAATAATTTATACAAAACCCAACGATTGGTTTGTCCCAGCGTTAGGTGTAGCAGTATTGATCTTTGCCTTTTTCATAAACATTATGAGTAATAAGGCTATCCAATCTATTTCATTTGTAATGGGAATCGCCAAAGCTTTAGGATTGGCGGTATTAGCGTCTGGAGGAATATATGCGGCCCAAAGAGGAGTTGTTGACACTTTTGTTCAAACGACCGACGCTTCGATTGTTGACTTTCTGGGGGCCGTCGCGCTAGCCGTATTGGCATTTAAAGGCTTTACTACAATAACAAATAGTGGCGGTGAAATCGAAAATCCACGTAAAAACGTGGGTCGCGCAATAGTCATTTCAATTGCGATTTGTATTTTCATATACCTATTAGTTGCCGCAGCAGTTGGAACAAACCTATCAATCAAGGAGATCGTCGCAGCGCGCGATTATGCATTGGCAGAAGCAGCAAAACCAGCCTTCGGACAATATGGACTTTGGATAACAGTCGGTTTTGCGATAATTGCTACCGTGTCAGGCGTCATCGCAAGTGTATTCGCTGTATCGCGTATGTTAGCGATGCTAACTGACATGGAGCTTGTACCACACAGCCATTTTGGTATGCCAGGAAATATCCAAAAACACACGCTGGTATATACAATAGTCCTTGCTATGACGTTAACGATATTTTTTGATTTAAGCAGAATCGCTTCTTTGGGTGTGATTTTCTATCTGCTGATGGATATTGCGATTCACTGGGGCGTACTAAACTACCTGCGTAAAGAAATTTCTGCCAACCGGTTTATACTGTTAACCGCCATTACATTAGATTTAATTGTACTGATAGCTTTCATCGTCGTTAAGGTGAAAACGGATAGCATCGTAATTTGGACGTCATTAGCGGGCTTGTTTCTGATAATTACCGCAGAGAAGCTTTATCTTAGCCGCAAAAGAAAATGATTTTACTGTTATATAGATAGGTAACTGAGGTCTGCATAACTCTTTTCCACATTCTGATTTTAGTAGAAGTAATCTCACACTAAATTGTAATCCGTATTTTCCGGCGAATGAAAATCGTTACTTTATTCAGCTCATTGATTGATAATTGTAACAGCAATATCACGTATTAAAGAACTTATGGCACAAATATTGGATTGTCTTAGGTAAACCGTAAATACATACTAAGCAAACGGCATAAGCCATCTGACGCTGTAAATGTTATGCGCGGATAGGTAATTTTTACACTGTGTCGAATTGCAGCTATTAAAGGATTGTAAATTTAGATGACTCACGACGACCACACGACAATAGCTTTAAGTACACTTATCAAGTGCTTGATGCTTATTGCAAGTGTGACTTATGGTTCATCTGTATTGGGTTGCGAAAGTGAAGGTACTGGCAACATCTCATCCATGAAGGGAACACCGGAAATTGAACAAGCAAAGCTGCATGTTCAAATGCACATTGAAGATAATGTTGATGAGAGCTGTCATGAGGAGTGCTGTACAGAATCTTGCGATTGTTCTCATGGAAATTGTTTTACAATTTGGCTACTGACCGGCAATTATCACTACAAAATTAAGTCATTTGATTATGTTTTCTCATTATTCGAAGGTGATTTACTACGGTCTCCTCCTTCTAGATTGCTTAGACCCCCAATAGCATAAGCCCGTTCTAGTTTTAACTACGAAAACTCGGTACATGCTCGGTCCGTTTTAACGTAAGCATGTGTCTGAATCTATCCATCAAATTAGAGAACAATTTATGTTAAACAAATTAAATAAAGATAGGCGCAGATTCGTTAAGTCTGCCGCTTTGACATTAGGTGGGACAGCGCTTTTACGTCAAATTTCACCAGCCTGGGCTAATCCAGAGGGCTTATCTCATGCTGGGCAAGAGTTAAAACCAAGTTTTGGAAACAACGTTGTCAGCGGGGAAAACATCAATATGATGATTAGCAGGCAGCACAAGCGTATTGCAAGCGCAGCTGGCCTACCAATTACAATTAATGGTTCGTCACCGGGCCCGTTAGTGCGTCTAAAAGAAGGTCAGCATGTCACTATAAATGTAACTAACAACTTGCTTGAAAGTACGTCAATCCACTGGCACGGATTGATACTCCCTTACACGATGGACGGTGTACCTGGCGTATCGTTTCCCGGTATCGCCGCTGGCAGTACCTTTACCTATGAATTCGATATTGAACAAAACGGTACATATTGGTACCACAGTCATTCAGGTCTTCAGGAGCAGCTTGGGCACCTTGGCCCCATGGTTATTGAACCAAAAGATGGCGACATCGGTGCAGATCGGGAGCACACCATTATTCTCAGCGACTGGACCTTTGAAGACCCTCACGATGTTTTCCGTCACCTTAAAGTTGCTGAGGGCTATTATAATTATCAGCAGCGTACAGTCGAAAACACGATTAAAGATATAAAGAGCCAAGGACTGATCAATACGGTCAAAGAACGAGCAATGTGGTCTCGTATGCGCATGAACCCAAGAGACATACTCGATGTAACCGGCGCGACCTATACATACCTGATGAACGGCCGTGACCCGCAAACAAACTGGACTGCATTGTACAAACCCGGAGAAAGCATACGCCTTAGGCTTATTAACGGGTCAGCAATGACCTATTTTGATTTCCAAGTTCCAGGGTTGGATCTGACAGTTGTTGCAGTAGATGGTCAGCCTGTTAAGCCAGTAACAGTAGGTGAAATACGGATCGCTGTTGCAGAGACCTATGATGTCATCGTAAAACCCAAAGATACTAAAACCTATACCATTTTTGCACAAAGCATGGACAGAAGTGGCTATGCCAGAGGCACATTGGCAACATCTGTCGGCAAAGAAGCAAGTATCCCGGCACTTCGCCCAATGCCTGAATTAGGTATGGACGCTATGGGGATGTCGGGAATGGCTGACATGGATTCAATGGACGCTACGAACAACAAGGAGACTTATGGTGGCCAAGAAAATCACGGTCCTAATCATTCGATGGCAGCGATGCAAAACAAGGTAGTTCCTGTGGATGGAATTCCTATTAAGCACTCACCGGACGGCCACGGACCAGGTGCGTCTATGATTGCCAAAAATCCGGTCAGCCGACTAGACGACCCTGGAATAGGGTTTGATGGGCTTTCTCACAAGGTACTTGTTTATTCAGACCTTACAGGTGCCAAGCAGTGGCCAGATAACCGTGAACCAACACAAACCATCGAACTGCATTTGACCGGTAACATGGAAAGATACATGTGGTCTTTTGATGGCAAAAAATTCACTGAAGTGGATAAGCCCGTTCATTTCAAGTACGGGGAACGCGTGCGCCTTATTCTTGTCAATGATTCGATGATGTATCACCCCATCCATCTTCACGGTATGTGGATGGAGCTAGAAAATGGTAACTCCCCTTCCCCCCGTAAACACACGATCAGTCTCAAACCGAGCGAAAAAGTCTCTTTACTGATCAGCGCTGACGCACCCGGAAATTGGGCATTTCATTGTCACCTTCTATATCACATGGACGCTGGTATGTTCCGCGTTGTAAACGTTTCTTAAGGGGTACCTTCATGAATTTACGAATTATATTTGGACTAATAATACTTACCGTAACACTTCGTAGTGTCGCACAAGAAACACCTGAAAGCTGGCCATCGCCTGTCAAAGATACACTTAATGGTATTGTTCTATTTGACAGGCTAGAAGTAGCGCGCAACAACCGTGAGGAGAACATCGCGGTTTGGGATATGATCGCATGGTATGGAGGCGACACGTACCGTCTTTATTTTAAAAGTGAAGGTGAAAATAAACAAAACGATGGGGAGCCAACGGATATTGAAAGAGCTGAACTGCTTGCTAGTCGCTTAATTGCACCTTTTTGGGAAATTCAGGTTGGAATTGGCGCCCGTGGCGAATTGACGAGTGACAGTAATATGGAAAATTATGCTGTTATTAGTCTTTTTGGAATGGCACCCTATCAATTCGAAGTAGATAGTTCACTTATTATTAACGAAGAAGGTGATGTCAGTGTCTCAATGGAAGCCGAGTATGACTATCGCATTTCACAAACCTCATATTTGCAACCGCGAATATCACTCTCTGCTTCACTTTCTGAGTCAGAACGGTTTGATAGACCTTCTGGGTTTAATTCAATTCGTGTTGGCCTTCGCTATCGAATGGAGGTCTCACGGGAATTTGCCCCGTATATTGGTGCCTATTGGTCTAGAGCTTTGGGAAACTCAGCGGATAATCTACGTGGCCTAGGCGATCCTGTGCATGAAGCAGGTGTGGTTCTCGGTGCCCGAGTGTGGTTCTAATGTCTGAATTATCCCAACAGTTTATGGCGTTACTGATTCAGTTGTCAGTCGCATTACTAGCAATTATTGCAAGTGCAATTAGCCATTACCGTATATTGCAGTACTTGACGAAATTCATAGTTCGTCTTCGCAATGGAGCACGCGGTTTAATTGTACTGTTTTGTGGGATTACAGCGTCTCAATTGCTAGCAGCTCTGTGGTTTACATTTGCTTTTAAAGTTTCCATAGCAATAGACCTAGGGAACTTAAAGGGTGGCAGCTTAAACCAGTTTATTGAGCTTTTCTACTTTTCGCTAATCAACTTGACTACGCTTGGGCTAGGCCAGATTGAAGCGACTTCTCATTTGAGATTTCTTGCTGGAATAGAAGCAATGACTGGCTTTTTACTCGTGAGCTGTTCGGCCTCAGTTTTAATTAAATACATGAAACATTAATCTAGAATTCAAGGAATTAAACATGACTAAATATACTAAATTTTTCGTGATGATACTTACCTCTACCGCCTTTATGTTGGTTATGATGTACTTAAATTCATATTCAATTGAACACGTTTTCTTTAGCGAGACTCGCTTATACATGGCTATCTACATGGGGGCGATGATGGCGGTCATCATGCTGCTATTTATGCTGAATATGTATGAAAGCAAAATTAAAAACGCTTCAATTTTAGTAGGTAGTGTCGTTGTTTTTTGTTTGGCGCTGTTTTTGGTGCGATCGCAAGTCACCATTGAAGGTCGCGCGTGGATGAAAGCAATGATACCTCATCACTCTATTGCGATCTTAACCAGTGAGCGTGCAAATATTGATGATGTCCGAGTTCAAAAATTGGCCGAAGAAATTATAAACGCGCAAGAGCGTGAGATTAAGGAAATGAAATGGTTAATCTCAGATATCAACAATAATGGCATCGTGGCCTCAGCGAATGAAGCAACTCAGCGCCCAGTCCCCGACTTTAGTAAAAAGTAACGATTATCTTTTATTATTATTTTATACCGGATAGCAAACATGAGTAAATCTGCAACGTTATACAGAATGCATACGAAGGAACATATTTGCCCCTATGGCTTGCGTTCTAAAGACCTGTTAGAAAGAAAAGGTTATAAAATCGACGATCATAAACTTAGCTCTCGTGAAGAAACGGATAAATTTAAGGGTAAACATGGCGTTGAAACAACACCTCAAACATTTATTAATGACAACCGTATTGGGGGATATGACGAGCTAAGGGAATTTTTTGATATGGGAGAAGCGGGGCAGACTGGCACAACCTACACGCCGGTTATTGCCATTTTTGCGACCGCATTTCTAATGGCGTTAGGTATTGTATTCGCGCACGCCGGCACAATTGGGTCACTTTCGACCGTTCCAGTCATCGAAGTCTTTGTTGCACTTAGTATGTCGATTCTTGCGATTCAAAAATTACGCGATTTATATGGCTTTACTAATTCTTTTATTACTTATGATTTACTAGCGATGCGCAGTGTGCGATACGGTTACGTTTATCCATTTGCGGAAGCGTTCGCTGGGATTGGTATGCTTGCCGGAATATCAGGCTATGTCGTTGGCCCCGTATCTCTCTTTATTGGAACCATTGGTGCAGTATCGGTATTTAAAGCTGTTTACGTAGATAAACGCGAGTTGAAATGCGCTTGCGTCGGCGGAGACAGTAATGTTCCCCTCGGTTTTGTTTCGCTTACTGAAAATTTGTTTATGATTGGTGCTGGAATTTGGATGCTTTATCAAGCAATTGGAGCTTAAACATTGGGTGTTGCTCTAACACCTATTGATGAAGCCACAATCACTTTCCAAATTGCTCTAAAATACTTTATGCGCCCATTTGCCCGCAATGGGAAAATAGGCGCTTCCAGCGGCCAAAACTTGCCACGTTTTTAATCGTCACTCTTTGTCGAGAATGCTTTGAAAGCTTTTTCTAGCGAATCTTCAAACTTCTCTTTGTTACAACCCCCGTCTTCACTTTGTTTGGTTTCGTTGTCTGTTGGTTTAATGGCTTGATTTGGCGTGTTCGTGACTTGGAGTAAATCGGTATTTAGCATCGTGGAAACCCTTCTGTTCGCGTTGATCTCATTAAAAACTGGTGTGCCGGATAACACACACATTATCTAACGCAAATAACAGGCCAAATTTCCATGTTAACAAATGTTTTGGGTTAACCCGAATGACAGTAAACTGCACTGAGAACGAATGCTTTCTATGTAGCTTTTCAAGGCGTCGTCTACCGACGCTATGTCACGAAAACATATATCAATCGCTTTATCTACATGTGGACGAGATTGGATACTTGCAATAACCTGATCTCTATCACCAGACATCATAAGCAAACGGATAGCCTCTTCCAACAGGAGCATATGGCAACCTTCCATTGCTAATACACCGTTATGTTGCATTCGGTTAACCACCTTTAAAGCTCGTTTATCACCCGTAAAAAGGTTTGATGGTTTGTTTTCTTGAGCGCCAAACGTGAGAATAAGTTCTCCTGCGTCAAGGTGAGGGGTACGAAGTTGTGCAATAACATCAAGGGCTTGCTCGTCGGAGATTGTGACAGGTTCGCTGTGAGATACAAAATAAAGAATACTTTGTATGTGCGCCGGTTCGAATCCCATTTTATTCGCTCTTGAAGGGGTGTGTATGCCCGCAACATATGGCAATGCATCAAGGTAACGGAACACATAGCTGTGATGAGTAAACAGGTCGACACAGTCAGTCAATAATGCATAACGTGCCAATTTAAAAATGACATCGTTATCCGTAAAAATATTAATTTTCACTATGCTACCCAGACTGCATACTCATTAGATACTCACTATCCTCTGAACGCACGTCTAGCTGCTGCATTGCCTCAGCACATGAAAATTGTAATGTCGCTATGGCGTTTCCCTTTTCTAAAAACCGCAGCGCTTGCTGAGTCAAAATCCAATCTCTTGTTTCGCGCCCATACGTCAATGCAAAGTGCCCAGCACTGACGCCGCTCGCTTGGCTTGAACGCTTAGCCTGAATAGCCAATTCAGCAGGTCGACTCAATCGCCCAAGTCGCTTTACCATTGAAACAATATCTGTCTCTTTGCGCAGCAGTCGAAGCGCATACGCATCGGCTTCGTCTTCCTGTGGGTCGGTCTCAACTTCTAATGATTCCCCTAATTCAGGTAACACTGAATCCGTTAAGCTTCCATCCTGCGTAAGGTGATCACACATGATATGCCCAAGCTCATGTAACAATACAAAAAGCTGCGTAGAGGGACTCTTGTGTTTATGACCCAGTACGATGGCATAATGCTCATTAGAGCGCATCACCATTCCCGCAGGTCGTGCAATATTGGTTGGAAAGCGAGACACATGAATGACTGGTATATGGCACGCCCAAAAAATTGGCAACACGTTGGCTAATGTGAGTTCCCCTAATGAGTCCAACGACTGTTGTAAACGGATAAGATCGGGTGTGCAGTGATTGTACTCGAGCACTGTGATAAGTGTATTTGCCACCGCTTGACATAAAAAAGTTGCGTCAGACAATTGTTGAATATCGATATGAGCGCGCTTTTTAAATTGTACCGTGTAAGCAGCGGGTAAAAATGATACGTTGCCATCGTTGACTGAGACACTTAATCCTAATCGTTGATCAAGTACTTTGGCAAACTGTAAAAAACCTGAGTTGCTTTGTAATAATGCATCATCCCACCACGCAGGCAGCACTCTATTGAGGGTAGCCCTACTAATGCCGACATCTCGGATCTGTTTGTAAACCGCCGACTTCGACGGAAGCTTGAATGCGGTCATCTCGCCCCCAATGTCATTATTATTGCTCAAGTTTACATGAGTGTGCCGCCAATAACAGCCTCCCCAATTGCTTTGCGTGACCGTCAGTACCATTCCAAACGTTAGTTAACACATCCATTAAGTATTGATGTGATTTAGGATCAATTTCTTGATACTTTTTATAATTAATATTTGCATAATTGCATAATACTAATAACCCTTTAGTTAGTTTTTTCTGTGGCTGGAACAAATTTCTATAAACCGTCGACTGACACATGTTTACATGTTCAGCGATAGACACAGATGTGTTAAATCCCTTGTCACAGTACTTTTTTAGTAAATCTTTTTGTAATTTATCGATATTCATTATATATATATTAAATGCATAATTGACTATTTATGTTATTATCATTTACAGACTAAATCAAGTAAGCTATCAACATGACTGATCCGGAAATTAGACACTTATTATTTGCGCGACTTGCAAGACGTAAGTCATTCTCAGAAAACCAACTGTGCGAAGAAGTTCCTATTCAAAATGGGCTTACTCGGGCCGATGTTGTGTTCTGTGGCAGCCGACTTGAGTGCTTTGAGATCAAGAGTCACCGAGATACATTGAAACGCCTCTTTTCCCAAGGGTGGCAATATGAACAGTCTTTTGACAGAGTCACCTTAGTCTGTGCGACAAAACACTTGAATAAGGCATTTGGCATTATCCCGAAATGGTGGGGAGTGCTTGAAGTATCTGGCTCGGGTCAATTACGTACTGTCAGGACAGCCCAGTCCAACCCTCATGTGAATATCAGTGGAATGGCTGATCTACTAGAGAACCAAGATGCTCGTGCCATTTTACAACAGTCTGGGATCACTAAAGGCATCGGGCGAATGCATCATGAGCAACTGCGCAAGACAATTGCAGAGCACCTGACGCTTTCACAATTAAGAGAGGCGACAAAAAAGGCATTGACCCAGCGACAATTGTCTCGCTGGCGTCCCAGCGAGCAAGTTGCTTAGACGCGCTATAGAGCGCTTATCATGGTTACATCGTTATCCATTAAACAACACCTGAGCAAAATGGTGATTCATAAACTCTGCTACATGACCGGTTGAATTGCCGGGTCCAGCTTGCGGAGGTGTCAGTGTTTTGTTGTGCCAGTTTTCATCTCCCCACGAGAAAGCCGGGCCACGATAATCGGGATGCAATATTAAGAATTCGGCTAATTCTATTATCGCTTGGGTATTCTTACCTTTTTGTCGCAAAACCAGCCAATGATCATCAAGTGTATACTTAATTGCAATATGACCAGAGCGTCGTGTTTCGCCAGAATCCCAAAGAGGACTTAACGTGCCATAGTCTCCATAGTGGAGATCAAATGTTAATGCACCCGCCACATCTTGATAAAGCTGTTTATCCAACCGGGGGATCTCTTCATCGCCCACAATATTTTGTAGTGTGGTGGGAAAAGCGCCTGATGAAAAGACAATGTTAGAAAAGCCAACGTCATGCAACTGCTCAATGGCAGTTGCAACGCTCGATGCCCTCGCAATCATTGCATCATTGGCTTCACCCATATCAATGAGCAGTAGTGTGTTAGTATTAAAGGCAAAAGGTATAAGAGCGGTTTCAAGCTCGTCAATCACTGAATCGTCAAAGATACTTACATCGTTACTAAATTCAATTCGAAATATCGGATTTGCTTCAAACGCGGACACAACGCTGCTGTCTAAATCAGATATTTCAAACGGATCGATAGCAAAACGCAACCCATGCTGAACAATCATTTGTTGAATATGTGCTGATACTCGTTTTAATTGAAAACGAGATAGGTCCATTATATTGTTAGTTGGCCAAGTGGCGGCAATCGCTGGGATCGCTTTTTCAAATGATGCTAAAAATTCTACATTCCAAATGGGGCATATTTTCTCCTGCCAATCATTTGGGGCATGTGACAATGCTTTAAGCTCTCCAGCTTTTACACGTAAGTTGGGATAATACATCGTTTCTCCTTATCATTGTTTCCATTTTGCTTGCTTTATGTCGCCAAGTTAGTGGGGTTTGTATTGCGCTTTTGCGGTAGTAATAGAATCGCAGGTAACACCAGTAAGTCCCCGACTAACGCCAGTGCCAGGGTAATTGCCGTCAACAACCCAAGGTTTGCGTTGATGATGAAATCACTGCTTGCCAATACTAAAAATCCCATCATTAGAATAAATGTCGTCAGCACAATGGCGTGACCGGATTCTTCAAGGGTTCTCACTAATGCGTCAACTCGATTACAATTGCAGGCTTCCCAAGCATATTGATAATGTGTCAAGAAATGTGCAGTATCATCGACAACAATGCCCATCGTGATACTCGCTACAATCGACAACCCTAGATTTATTTCTGATACCCATAGTCCCCATACGCCAAATGCTACAAAAGCAGGTAAAACGTTCGGGATCACGCTAAGTGCGCCAAGCTTGACTGATTTCAACGCAAACATCAGTACAAAGGCTATCAATATCATCGCAAGTACCGTCCCTATCAGCATACTTCGAATATTATTGTGGCTTAGATGGGCGAAAATGCTACTGGGGCTAGTGACAAAAAAATCAAACGATTCGACTTTGTTCAAGTGCACAGCTATTTCGTTTTCCAGACTAATCAATTGAGTAGAAGACAAGTTTTTGAATGTCACCATAATGCGCATTGCAGTTTTATCTAAGTTTATTTGGTTGGTCACGTCTAAGCCGAACGGTAAAGACATTTCATAGAGCAATAAGTACTGCGCCGCGAGCTCTCTGTTTTTTGGAATTAAATATTCAGCAGGATCATCACCATTCATGTTGCGGTTTAGTCGCTTTAGCACGTCAGTAAATGTAAATACGTGTCTTGTTTGTGGCAATGAATACAAATACTGTGTAAATGACTCCACATCTCGTAAGTAAACGGGATCTGTAACACGAGTTTGACTCGTGAGCACGTATTCTAATGTCGTTGTGCCACTAAGGTGTTGTTCACTAATATCCACGGCTTGTCGGAAAGAAACAGACTCATCAAAGTATGCAATCCAGTCATCGTTGAAATCATTTTTTTCAAGCCATACACAGATCCTAATAGTATCATCACAGTTAAGGCGACGATGCTTCTCGCGTTTCTATGGCACATATCTATCCACGCTTTCCATGTAATTTGAATGAGGTTGCCCCGCGGCGAACAAGGAAAGAACATGAGTAATAACGGTAGTAATAAAACGCTGAATAAAAACGCCATCATGACGCCAAGCGCAACGAAATTACCGAGATCTCTAAATGGCGGTGAATCGCTTGCATTGAGACTTAAGAAACCAATTATGGTCGTCAAGCTGGTATAAAAGATAGCTTTTGCATTGCGATCGACACTTTTAGCGATAGCGTCCTCATTGAGAATTCCTTCTTGACGAAATCGTAAATAGTGCGTTAACAGGTGAACACAATCTGCAATTGCCAGCGTGACTATGATAATTGGCGCAGCGGATGAGTGGCTCGTTAACGCGCCGCCTAGCCAGCCGATCAAACCGATTGAAGCTGTTACAGACACAATTACTACGACAAGAATATGGATTGATGCCACTGCGCTTTTAAGCGCAAACATGGCCAACAGTAAAATAAGCAGTACCATCAGCGGTAAAAGTGTCGTGGTATCTTGAACGTATAATTCGTTGAACGTCGCATTTGCCATCACCTCGCCTAAGAGGTAAACATCGAGTTGAGGGTATTCACGACGCAATTCCTCACTCAATGCATAGGCATATTGCACCGCATTATGCTCTGCACTAGCCGGTTTACCGCGAACATTGACCAAAACATTTACGGCTGTTACCGAGGCTTCATTATTGAGTAACCGCCCCATTAGTCCAGGCTCACTCAACGCAGCCTCCTTTGCCCACGCAAGTCTTTCAAACGATAAATTATCAATGTCGGGGAGTAGATCTTCAACCATAAGATCGTCGCCAACAGACCATGAATATTGATAGTTAGTCAGTGAATCAACACGATAGGAATGCGGGATCTGCCAGGCTCGCTCGGTTAGTTGATGAATGGCCGTAAAAACTTCTTCCGTAAAGACATCCCGCGATGCGGGAACCAGTAAAAACATGATATTGTCGCTACTGCCGAAAACGTCTTGGATTTCGTCAAACTTCATGCGCTGCGGATCGTTGATTTCAAAAAACTCACGATAGTCCGCATTAAAAACCACATGGTTGATACCCATGCTTAGTCCGCCTATCAAAATGAGTAAGGCAAACAGGGCAATGAGCCGATACCGCGAGAGTATCGACACCCACAAATCACAAAATTTTTCTGAACGAATCAAAAGGCGCTCACCTTATACGGGTATAAGCCCAACACAATTAGGCAGAAAAACGACCGCATACGGAAACGAGTCACTCAGTGCCCTATCCTATTCCATACGCAAGCATCGCATCGGCGACTTTTACAAATCCAGCGATGTTGGCCCCCTTCACATAGTTGATGCCACCGTCTTCTTTTCCATATTCAACACATTGGCGATGAATATGCGCCATGATCTGTTGAAGTCGTGAATCAACTTCCTCTCTTGTCCAAGGAAGCCGAAGTGAGTTTTGTGTTTGCTCTAGCCCAGAAACGGCAACGCCTCCAGCATTTGCCGCTTTTGCAGGTGCAAACAGTACACTTTTAGCCTGAAAGTATTTGACCGCCTCAAGGGTACAAGGCATGTTTGCGCCTTCTGCGATCAACTGTATACCGTTATCAACAAGGAGTTTAGCATCCTCAAGTTCGAGTTCATTTTGCGTTGCACAAGGAAAGGCCAAATCAGCCTTTATAAGCCAAGGCCTTTTGCCTTGATGATATATGGCGTGTGGGTAGTTTTCCGTGTATTCGCTCAAGCGTTGCCGTTTGACAAATTTAAGCGTTTTTAGAAATGCTAATTTTTGATGGTCAAATCCATCAGGATCGTAAATGAAACCACTTGAGTCAGACAGTGTCATGACCTGGGCACCTTCATTAATCAATTTTTCTGCGCAAAAAATCGCAACATTGCCGGCGCCCGAAATTAAGGCTGTTTTTCCTGCTAATGTCTCGTTACGCATATTCAGCATGTGCTGAGTAAAATAAACAACACCATAGCCTGTCGCCTCCGTTCGAATAAGACTTCCACCATAAGAAAGTCCTTTGCCTGTTAGCGTACCCACGAATCTGTTTTTTAGTCTTTTGTATTGACCAAACAGATAACTAATTTCTCTTCCACCCACCCCAATATCGCCGGCTGGAATGTCAGTATCTTCCCCAATATGCTTAGAAAGTTCGATCATCAATGACTGACAAAATCGCATGATTTCGCGATCACTCTTTCCTTTCGGATCGAAATCACTTCCCCCTTTACCACCTCCCATCGGAAGTCCAGTCAATGCATTTTTATAGACTTGCTCAAACGCTAAAAATTTAAGAACACTTTGCGTAACATTGGGATGAAAGCGCAAGCCTCCTTTATAGGGTCCAATAGCATTGTTAAATTGGACTCGCCATGCTCTATTGCAGTGAATATGGCCGTTATCGTCCTCCCAACATACTCTAAAAATGACAATACGGTCTGGCTCTGTCATTCTTTCTAATACATGCCCATCATCATATTTGGCATTGGCCATAACATAGGGCATTACTGCCCCTGTGAACTCTTGCACAGCTTGATGGAATTCATGTTCAGCTGGGTTTCTTGCAATTATTGCCGAATTAAATGACTTAATTCTGTCCATTTCATTCTTACTATGATCCACAGTGCTAATATCCTGTTTTAATTAGTGCTGATTGGTGAAGTCCAACACAAAGTTGCTCGATTCGCGCTACACTATTTCTGTCTATTGCTTTGCCCGGGTGGGACACGATGGCAGCTCCAGGGTTTATGTTTCGCATTTTCACGAATGTTTTCGTCAACGAATTGGTAGTAGCCTTCTTTCATCTTTGTCCAAAAATCATCAGAAATGTCTGCACCGTGTGCACGAATGATTGTCTCAATGCCATCTAAATTGCAGTGGGTCGCGTCATAGCCGATATGCAAAGTGTTTTTGGCTTCTTCAAATGAAACGGCATCAATACCAAAGGTCCCATCAATTTCAGCAACAATTGCTAATAAATTACCGTCGGTAATGCCGGTTAACTTCAAATGCCGTACCACTAAATTAGCCTCAGAAACGCCCACTCTGTGATCTAAATCGCTCATACTTTTCTCCTATAAATTAATTTCCTACGCAGTTATGTCAGTCACGTCTCTAATTACTTAAAACGCTATTGGCATTAACCACTTGCTGCATTAACGATCGTAAAACTGTCATTCTTTGTTCTATTAACAACAAATGTTCATCTATCGAGTTCCCCATCACAACAATGTCGCTTGCTGATATGCCGCTCTCGATAAGAACAAGACTTCTTTGCAGGCCTTTCTATATGTCTCTTTTAATCGTATCTTTTGTTCAGTATTAGATTCACTTTGGATCCTCTTCTCAATACTCGTTAAGTAGGTATCCATCATCTTCATATGCTCAACAATCAACGTTTGCCTCTCAGAAACGTCATTGATCCGTTGGATGCGTTGCATTAATGCATCCATGACGCGCTCGTTACTGCGTAACATCTCATCGGCACTCATGGATGTCTGAGCACTCGTAAAGGTAGCGGATAAAACGCCTGCGACAAACAATATTGAAACTAATGCTTTCTTCATTTTGAAATCCTTACACGGGGCTTGAAACGTTTGAATTGAGAAATCGTGGGAACCAACCTGGCGTGGCTTGCTTATATTGCCTATAGGTATCACCAAACTCAGTTTCGGCGTGCTGCTCTTCGCGTTTGGCCAGTCGAACATAGACAACAATGAGAATGGGAAACATGAGCAAAGTGGGTAGTGTTGGCCATTGCAGTAAAAAGCCAAACATGATCACAATGAAGGCAACATATTGGGGATGCCGACAACGTGCGTACCAACCGCTGGTCGCTAAGCTGCTCGTTTTTTGCGCGTGATGCAGGACATTCCACGAAGCAGATAAAACAAAGAATCCTAAAACGATGAGAACATTACTCAAGATGTGCAGTACATCCCAATGCGCATCGCCAGATAACCCCAACAGTGTATGCCACAAGTGACCATTTTCGTGACTTAAAAAATCTACGCCTGGGTAACTTTCGGCTAACCAACCGGACAAAAAATAGATGGTAAGCGGGAAACCATACATTTCAGTAAATAACGCCACGATAAAAGCGGAAAATACGCCTAAGCTTCGCCAGTCTGTTTTTGACTTCGGCTTGACGAAACTAAACGCAAAAAAGATAAATATTGCGGAGTTAATGATGACTAACGTCCAAAGCCCATAATCTGATTCACCGTGCATTGTCGCTCTCCGTTTTACGTCTTTCCTTGCGTGCCTGCTCTAACCCTTCGATATAACCTTGTCTGTATTGATCATTGTCTTCGGTTTGCTCTTTAAATGTTTGCTCGTCGTTAGTATGTGTCTCATGCCCTTTACCATGACTTCCGTGCATAAAGATATGCATCACTGGGCATAGCAGCAGGATCAAGTATGGTAAATAAGGGAAAACATGTTCACCATGCTCGACAAACAAGAAATAGCTTGCCGCCGCTATAAGTCCGATGGCGGACCAACCACTGGGGGTGCGCCAAAAAGGTAATTTTTGTTTATTCACAATACACCTCGCTTTTGTGTCGTTTAAGTTTTCAGAAAACGGTAAATCACTTGATCACCAAAGTGCCACGGTACATTTGCATCTGACAATGAAACGGATAGCGACCTGCCTTTTTGGGGGGAATAGTGACCATCACACGCTTGTTAAGCACTAATGTTTCACTGATCTCCAACTCGGGTATTAGTAGTGTTTCCGCACAGGGAGTCGCATCTTCTCTGTAGAACATCAGTTGTACAGACTCATTCGCGGGCACTGTGATATTGGCAGGTTGATACACGCCATCTTTCACGCGGACTTCGATGCTGCCGTCTCGTACTTCAGTTGACTTTGTTTGGTAAAGCCAAAACCACCAAACAATAAGCCCAATCACGACTAACCCTATCAAATTAATCCACATCATCTTTAGGTTCTCCTAGTGCTCTTTAGCTTTGAATAAACGTAATCGATTCGCGTTGGTCACTACCGTTAACGACGAGAATGCCATCGCTGCACCGGCAATTACTGGGCTTAGTAGTAAGCCTAAAAATGGATAAAAAACACCTGCAGCAAATGGGATCCCCGCGACGTTATAGATAAATGCTCCGAAGAGATTCTGCTTTATGTTTCTCAGCGTTGCCTTACTCACTGCAATCGCATCCGCTAACCCATGTAAGGAGCCTCGCATCAACGTGATATCTGCACTTTCTATTGCGACATCAGTGCCTGTTCCGATAGCAAATCCGACGTTGGCATGGGCTAAGGCGGGCGCATCATTGATCCCATCGCCGGTCATTCCGACGATTTCACCCTCACGTTGAAGTTCGAGCACTTTGTTTGCTTTATCTTCTGGCATCACTTCAGCAACGTAATCAACAATCCCCGCCTTTCGAGCAACGGCTTTTGCAGTCATACGATTGTCCCCCGTCAACATCACCACACGTATTCCGTTGTGCTGTAGGCGGTTAATCGCATCTATTGAGTCTGATTTTATTGGATCCGCAACAGCAATGACGGCAACTAATTTTGAATCAATCGCGAAATACATTGGGGTTTTAGCCTCTGCGGCCAGCCTCTGCGCTTTATCAACGTAATGATGAAGTTCTATTGATTTTTCTTTCATCAATTTTTCATTGCCAAATAGCAAACGCTGAGAATTCAGTGTTGCCGCTACGCCCTTCCCTGCAATGGACTCAAAATCAGTCACCGAGTGGATCGGCACACCTTGCTCTTTCGCTGATTCAACGATCGCCATTGCGAGTGGGTGTTCGGAACCCGACTCCAGGCTTGCAGCTAACGAAAGCACGTCATCTTGATTGTGAGCTGACGCAATAACAACGTCGGTAACTTTAGGCGCCCCCTCTGTTATGGTGCCGGTCTTATCTAATACCATTGTGGTAATTTTCGAAGCAGATTGCAGCGCTTCACCGTTGCGGATAAGTACGCCTGCTTCAGCCGCCTTGCCAACCCCCACCATGACCGACATCGGCGTGGCTAAACCTAATGCGCAAGGACATGCAATAATCAGTACCGTGGTTGCTGACACGATTGCGAAGGCAACCTCGGGAGCCGGACCAAAATTGAGCCACGCTAGTGCGCTCATTACGGCAATGATCATAACAACCGGCACGAAATAGGCAGAAATAACATCTGCCAATCGACCAATAGGTGGTTTTGAATTTTGTGCACGTTTTACCATGTTGATGATCTGAGCTAGCGCGGTGTCTTTTCCCACGCGTTCTGCCCGAAAGACGATAGAGCCTGATTTGTTGATGGTACCGGCCACAACCTCATCGTCTTTTCGCTTCTCAATTGGCATAGGCTCACCCGTTAGCATTGATTCATCAATACTGGTTTGGCCCTCGACGACTACACCATCTACAGAAATGCGTTCTCCGGGTCGAACCCGGATAAGATCATTGAGCAAAACATCTTCAATAGGAATATCAATATCATCGCCATCTCGAATGACACGTGCAGTCTTGGCTTGCAAGCCTATCAGCCTTTTAATGGCCTCTGAGGTTTTACCGCGTGCTTTGATCTCAAGGGCCAGGCCCAAATTAATTAGGCCGATGATCATGGCGGTTGCCTCAAAATAAACATGTCGTGCCATTTCAGGGACATACCCCGGAAAGAACACAACTGTCATCGAGTACAACCAGGCGGTTCCTGTACCCAAGGCTATCAAAGTATCCATATTGGCCGAATGATTTTTAAACGAATTCCATGCACCCACATAAAAATGACGACCAGAGAACACCATGACACCTAATGTCATGAGCCCAATAATCAACCATACAATTCGCTCCGTGGTCGTGTTGACGCTCATTTCCCCGGTTACCAAACCATAGATCATGAGCGGTACTCCAAGCGACAATGCAATGACCATATGTCGCATTAGCTTTTTATAATATGCCCAATCCGCTTGCTCTTTTTCTTCAATGGCAGCCTCATCAGAATCGGCATTTGCCAGCGTTGCGTTATACCCAGCTTCTTCTACCGCACGAACCAGTTCGCTTGGCGAGGCATTACCATTGATAAGCACTGTACGCTGTGCAAAGTTCATTTCTGCGCTGGTGACGCCTGCGACTTGTTTTAAGGCTATTTCAATTTTAGTGACGCAACTGGCACAACTCGCCCCTTGAATATTAAGTTGTATCTCGCCTGCATCGGAAGACACCTGTCTGGTCTGCGTTTTAGTGTCAACCGCTTCGTTCGCAGTTGATGTTTTATCGCCGCCACTACAACACCCATGTGCTTTCGCACTGTCTGTTTTAGAATTCATAAACCACTCCCTATTTAAACCTTGTTATGACTTAAGCGCTGTGAAACCTTCAATTAAATGGCATATCGTATCGGCCGTTGGAGGTTGATCGGGTTTGTTTTGCCACTCTGAAGTGGCTAAGCGCATGCGCTCTCTAAGTTCATGCATGTCCTGATACCGCTGTTCAGTCTCTTTCAACCTCTTTTCAATAACACGCCTTACCGTTGGACACGGCGCATTGGTTTGTGAAGATGTAACTAGGATCTCTTTAATATCATTGACCGAAAAACCTAGTGACCGAGCACTTAAAATGAATCGTAGTCGCGTCACATCCGCCGGCCGATAATACTTGTATCCATTGTGGGATCTATTTGGGACCAAAAGTCCAATGCGCGTATAATAGCGTACGGTATCAACGCTAATATCTAGTGCATCTGCTATTTGTTTTACCCGCATTTTAAACCCCCTTCTTTATCAACATAGTTGTGCTGCTACAACACGCCTTTAATCCTATGTTTTACTCTCACCTTCATACGATAAACCTGTGAGCCGCTCACAGGTCAACACCTAAACCTTCAACAGATCCGTGGAAGTGGCTCATCTTCAAGTTCACTCATGAAGCGTCGCCCTCCCATTGGCGTAATAATCGACACGCGGCCCTTTAAGTCTGTATTTTTTGATATAACACCAATATGTTGGGCATTTTCACCGTTTTTTATACCCCGCCAATGAGTGAGTACTTCGCTGCTAATATCGGGACTGACAATTGCAATAACGCGTCCCTCACAAGCCAAAACGAAAGGATCAAAGCCTAGAATGTCACACACGCTTGCGACCTCTGGACGCACCGGAATGTTATTTTCAATTAGCTCGATATTGAAACCCGTTTCAGTTGCCACGTCATGGAGTAACACTGATAGTCCTCCACGCGTTGGGTCTCGGACAAAACGAACGCCTTCTAAGTCTCTGATTGCATTGACTAACGGGAAAACGCTGGCACAGTCGGACTTTAATTGGCCATGCAACCCATAGTCCTCACGCGCCAGTAATACGCAAGCACCGTGATCGCCAACAGAGCCACTGACAAGTACATGATCGCCCGGCCTTATAAGACTCGTATCCCAAATTGGTGTTTCTTGGCTGTCACCCACACCCGTTGTATTGATATAAACGCCACCACCGAATCCCTTTGGAACGACTTTAGTATCTCCCGTTATTATGGACACATTGGTTTCTACAGCAGCTTGATGCATTTTATGGACAACCTCCTTGAGAGCCGTCATCGAAAAGCCTTCTTCAATAATGAATGCAGTACTGATATACCGAGGGGTCGCGCCAACGACAGCCAGATCATTCACGGTACCGTAAATACTTAATGCCCCCACATTGCCACCTGGAAATGTGTAAGGTGAGACAACGAAGCTATCGGTTGTCATACTCAGAAAGGGACCGGCGAAGGTTACCGAAGCCGCGTCGTGTAGCAGATCTAGTTCCTTATTGGCAGTATTTTTAAACACATCATTAATAAGTTTTTTGGTCAATATTCCACCATTGCCTTGCGCTAACCGAATAGTATCGGTGTCCAACGGTTCTGATGATGCTCGATTATTACGCTCTATGCCTTTGATGATGATCTCCTTGAGCAATATTCGTGAATTTGCCCGACACTTATTGCTGCATCGTTTAAAGGTAAACTGCTTGGGATAACAACAGGAATGTCTGATTGTGCAAAACGTTCAGCTAGGCCATCGCATAAAATGCGGTTTTGGAAGACGCCTCCGGCCAAACCAATATGTTTGAAATCATACTTTTTGCGACAACGCTGGGTTAACTCCCACGCAGTTTCAATGAGTGATGCGTGAAAATTTGCGGCGCGGATTTGTGCGGGTACTGTTTTATCAAATAGGTCAGGCACCATCGTTCGCCAGTCCATTAGAATGAAATCATCACTTTTCTGTATCAAGGATAACGGCACAATCTTGGATGGCGTGGATGCAACACTCTCAAGCATCATCGGTGCTTGCCCTTCATATGAGACTTCACTTTGTTCACAACAGGCAAACGCAGCTGCATCAAACAGTCTTCCCATCGAACTACTAAAATAACAATTAAGTTCGTTTTTCCATGCCTTGAAACTCAGGTGCTCTGGGTCAAAGTGGGTCAAATCGACCTCCGTGAAACTAGTCTCCCATGCAAGTGCTGCGGCGCTGCGCCAAGGCTGATATGGTACTTTATTCCCGCCTTGCAGTTTCATAGGAGCCAATGATGCAATGCGTTTCCAATTGCCCGGTGAGCCCCAAAACACTTCACCACCCCACAAATCACCATTACTGCCTATCCCTGCCCCATCCCATACAAAAACCAAACTAGGTGACGAGACTTCAGCAGATAACGCCCAGGCGGATGCGTGGGCACGATGATGTAAAATTTCACTGGACGGTAATGGGCTTTCCTTGGCCCAACGAGAACTAATATAGCCAGGATGTCGGTCACACAGAATACGCTGCGGACTGACATGATAAAGGTCTTGAAAATCACTGATACATTTTTCAAAATGTTCCTGCATTATAGGCGAATCTAGGTCGCCAATATGCGGCGTTACCACTAGTCGGTTCTTCCATGCAAACGATACCGTGTTTTTCTGATTCGCCCCCACCGCGAGAAGGGGTTCTTCCACGTCATAGGGAAGCGTTAATTCCAGGGGACTTAAGCCCCGCCCTAGACGAAACGGTATAGCGCCTGACATCACAGTTCTTAGAACGGAGTCGTCAAGTGTGTGACAGATATCGCGATTATGATGAACAAAAAAATCAGCCAACATGGAAAGCTGTTGTTGTGCAGACGACGTCGATGTGACCATAGGTTCACCGTATTCATTGCCTGAGGTTGCGATCATCGGACGATTGAATTGCTTCATGAGCATCAAATGCAAACCACTGCATGGTAACATCACCCCCAAATCACTAAGCATTGGCGCTACGTTTTCTGCAATGGGTGCATTGCGTTTTTTTGGTGCAAGCAAAATAGGTCTTATAGAGCTTGATAGGAGCGCTTTATCTTGACTGTTTACCACCACACAGTTATCGAGCCAACTCTGTCCAGGAACATCGCTTTGCGGCTCTGGAAGCATCACCGCAAAAGGCTTGTCGGGTCGATTCTTTCGTCGCCGCAGTAGATCAACCGCTTCAGTGTTTTGCGCGTCACAAATTAAGTGATACCCGCCGACACTTTTTAACGCAATGATTGCACCTTGGTTAAGGCATCCCACAACCGCAGTCACAACATCGTCATCACCTTGCGCGATCACACGACCGCCAACTGTTGAACAAAACACTTCAGGTCCGCATGCGCGACAACTGATAGGCTGTGCGTGAAAGCGCCTGTCATGCGGGGATTGATATTCTTGGTGACACGTCTCACACATAGGAAACGCAGACATACTAATATTTTTTCTGTCATAGGGCATTGCCCGCAACATCGAGAATCGTGGTCCACATTCGCTGCACGCGATGAAACTATAATCACTGCGCCGGTTAGCTGTAGACAGTAACTCGGACTGACAAGCGTCACACAAATACAAGTCTTTAGGCACTGATACCGTCCCGCTTAATGGGTCATGACTGCTTTCTTCTATCGAAAATGTGCCTAAGCCATTGGGTTTAATGCTTTTCTTTTCGAGCAAACACAACGATACCAGTGACGCATTATTTAGTAAGTCATATGAAAACTGTTCAACATCTGATTCTGAGCCTTCAATATGTATGCGCACACACCCACAATCGTTTTTGACCCATCCCACAAGGTTTTTTTCATGGGCTAAACGGTAAATCAAGGGTCTAAAGCCAACGCCTTGGATCATCCCTGTAATGATTAGCTCATACGCAATCGTTTTTGCATTATTTTGATTTGCTTCGTGCGAGCCGGAAGCCGTCATGACTTTATCTCCACTTTTTGCGTATTTCCCTTTTCAATAACTTCTATTACTGAGCGCTCACCAGTACTATACCAGATTCTGCAAGCCCCCTCGTCGGAAACCATACAGGCTCCTTTGGGCGAAGCCGGTATACATTCCTTACCGAAAAATGGGCACCCATCAGGTGCCATTTGCCCAAGTATCACTTGCTCACAGGACGGGGGTGTTTTTAGACCGGTTTGTATAATTCGTGAACTAGAATCGATTGGCTCATAATGGTTGGTAACGTCTAAGTGCGACAATTTTGCAGCCAATGAAAATCCAGAACGCGGTATGACACCAATTCCACGCCAATGCGCATCAACCTGGGTAAACGCTGTTTTTAAAAGAGTTTTAGCCGCTGAGTTACCATGGTGCTTGACCACTTCGGGATAACTATTGTTCAGTGTAATGACTCTGCTAGAACAGTTTTTGATAAGTGCATGGATCGACAAAAGCAGACTTTCTGGATGAAATCCTGAAATACTGACGGGTAAATCATGATGGTCGATAACAAATTGCCATTCTTCACATCCCATAATGGTTGCGACATGGCCTGGTGCAATAAGGGCGTCAAATGTATCTTTTTGACTTCTAAGCACATGGGCAACAGCTGGCCAAGTAAGACGTCCAGACAATAAAACTTTAAGGTTATTGGGCAAATCAGCAAGCAATGCTGCTGCAACCGGTGCCATGGTGGTTTCGAAACCGACCGCAAAAAATACAACCGCCTTTTCAGGTTCACCTATCGCAATAGATACTGCTTCTTGCACAGACGAAATAGGACGAACATCTGCTCCACTATTTTTTGCTGCTATCAATGAATCACAACCATCGATAGCACAATCGATGGGCACGCGGAGCATATCACCAAAACTCACAATGACGACGTTTTCGTTGAGTGCTAAGTGAATCGCGAATGCGATATCTTCTTCTGGACAAATACAGACGGGGCAGCCTGGGCCGGGGATCAGATGAATATTGTGTTGAAATAACGTTCTAAAGCCAGCGCGCGTGATCGCGCGCTCATGACCACCACAGACATTGAGAATACGGAGCGGTTTTGTAAGCGGCGTTTTCTTGATCAGAGATAGTAACGATTCAACACTATACATACTCTTAAGCTCCCCGTTCTTGCAATGAGCGAGAGTCACGAGCATTAATGGTTTCTATAAAGTAAGCAAACCATGCCTCAAGCTGGTTACTTTGCGTTGAAGACACTTCTATAACAGGGGCGTTATTGCCCACTTTACGAAATGACTGGATCGCACGCGCCACATTGAATTCGTCGTGGAACTGCAAGTAGTCGGTCTTTGAAATCAGCATGACATCTGCGGCACGAAACATAACGGGGTACTTTTCGGGTTTATCGTCGCCTTCTGGTACCGACAACAAGATCACATTCAAGTGCTGCCCTAAATCAAAACATGCGGGACAAATTAAATTGCCAACGTTTTCAATAAACAAAACGTCTAGCTTTTCGAGGTTAAATTTCCCGAGTACCTTAAACACCATATTAGCGTCCAAATGGCACCCTTGCCCTGTCGCAATTTGCTCAGCCTGCACACCATGACGCCTAATCCTGTTAGCATCATTTTCAGTTTCGAGATCGCCCTCAATCACCGCCATGTTGTATTGAGATTTGAGCGCAGTGATGGTTTCTTCCAGCAACCGTGTTTTTCCGCTGCCTGGCGATGACATCAAATTAATCACCATCACATCATGTGCATCAAACAAAGCACAATTTGTGATCGCTTGGGTATCATTGCTACTTTTTAGATTCGCATGAACCTCAACGACGTTTGTCATTTGCTGAATAGGCTTTTCGATTTTCCTAGGTGTTTCACACCCACAATTACCGCACATATTGTCTTTCCTTTGGTTCGGTTGATATTTCGGACGGGATGAATTCAATTCGCTGTAAAACAAACTCATCGCCTTGAATGAGTTCTGTCTGCCACGAACCACAGCTAGCGCATATGATACGGTTTACTACTGCACGGCTATGTTTCCCACACAATGTGCAGCGCACTTTGATAGCGCTAGTGTGAATTTGAAGCGCTGCCTGATCGCCGATAGAGTGTGTCCTACAAGTCAAAAAAGCCTGATGCAGTAAATCAGGCTCAACACCTGAAAGTGGGCCGATTTTGACGTGGACAAGACCGACACACTTATCCATATTTGCACGTTGGTAAACGGCAATTGTGTCAAGCAAGCTATAGCACAGACTCATTTCATGCATCGTAAGCAATCACCTGATCGAGCAACTCCCACGTCACTTGCGCTTCATCATACGTGATCACTTGCAGTGCATAACCCACATGCACCATTACATAGTCACCCACCTTGACACCTGATCCTTGTATTAAATGTAAACTGACCTCGCGAGAAACACCTTTGGCTTCGCATATCGCATTAAAGCCTTTTATTCCTGTGACTTTCATTGGAACAGCGAGGCACATTACTGTGGTACCCGTATTGCGTCACTTCTCACTCTCGCTCTGTACACAAAGAGCCCAACCGCCACTAACACTGTGACTGACAGGAGTGCGACTAACAGTAAGGAATGATCGCCTTGGTGGCCCGGATGCGCGTAGCTCGCTGGTGAGCCCAACACCGAGTAGAAAATTAATATTAGTGGGTTAGTAAGATGCTTTGTAATATTTTGGATGCTCATAATAGTTCCTCAACTATGACTAACGAACTTTCAGTTGCAGACGCTCTTCACCGGTTTCATCCATCACGTGCACAGCACATGCAAGGCACGGATCGAAACTATGAAGCGTTCGCAAAATCTCTAAAGGTTGGTCAGGATCATGTAGTGTATGTTTATCTTGCAGCGCGGCTTCATACGCGCCGGCCTGTGAATTAGGATCCCTAGGTCCTGCGTTCCATGTAGTGGGCACGACACATTGGTAGTTATCAATCTTTCCATTTTGCATGACTAACCAATGCCCTAAAGCGCCTCTGGGCGCTTCCATAACCCCGACGCCTTGACCTTTTACAGGCCAATTCGCTGGGTCAAAATATAAAGGGTTGAACGTATCGGTATCGCCGCTCGCAATATTATCAAGCAATTGGTCATACCAATCCTGTAGCTGGTTGACGATAATTTTGGTTTCAACCGCTCTGGCGAGCGTTCTGCCGAGTGTCGAGAAAAGTGCTGAGGGCGCTAAGTCCAAGATAGAAAGAGAGCGGTTGACGATGTCTTGCGCTGCAGCATCCTTTTTCGCATACATCATTAATACACGCGCTAACGGACCGACCTCCATTGCATGGCCTTTCCAACGCGGACTTTTCAACCATGAATATTCAGCACTCGTATTAAGGTGCTTATACGGGGGCCTTGGGCCGGTATATTCAAGGTTTGTTTGCCCTTCGAAAGGATGTAAGCCACTTGTATTTCCGCCGCTATAGCGATACCAAGATGAAGAAACGAATTCTTGAATTTCAGATGGATCATCTAAGTCGACTTCATATACCTTGCTCAAGTCGCGACCCAGTATTGCGCCTCTGGGAAATAAAAATGACGCGGGATCATCCATTGAGGTCGTCGGTAGGTCCCCATAGGTTAGAAAGTTACCCAGCCCCTCGCCTCGTGTTCCCCACTCTTTGTAATAACCCGCAATGGCCAAAATATCTGGATAGTACACTTGATCGACAAATGTCTTCATTTGGGTGATGGCATCTTGTAATTGCACTAATCGTCGTGTGTTAATTCCTGTTGATGCATTCAAATTAATGGGTGACGGTACACCGCCGACGACAAAATTGGGATGAGGGTTTTTGCCACCAAATATGGTGTGAACTTTAACAACGTCACGTTGCCACGTTAGCGCATCTAGATAATGCGCTAGCGCCATTAAATTTACTTCAGGTGGCAGTTTGTAGCCCGGATGCCCCCAATATGCATTGTTAAATATCCCCAGTTGTCCCGACTCAACCAGCGTTTTAACTTTTTGTTTCATATCCTTAAAATAACCAGGAGATGAACGAGGATAATCGCTAAGTTGACCAGCAAGCGCTGCCGTTTTAGCTGGATCCGCATCTAAAGCCGATACAACATCAACCCAATCAAGGGCATGTAAGTGATAAAAATGCATCACGTGATCATGCACATACTGGGTGCCGATCATGATGTTTCTGATTAATTGTGCATTTTGTGGGATAGCCATCTCAGCTTCACTCAATGAACCTATCACGGTGCCTGAATGACGGTGCCCTTTGCCTTTTTTACCATGTTGCAGCGGCCCTTTTGGCATGGACGTCATGGCCGGATGTCCAATAGCCACTCCTAACTTGGCGTTTGTACGCCACGCTTTTCTGAGGGCATCTTCGACTGCGCGAACCGATGCCATGCCATGTACCAATGTACAAACGCCACAGATACGCTGAGCAAACGCCCACGCATCCCGAGGATCTCTGCCTTGCAGGATCAGTTCAATTCCTCGTACAGAGGTACCCGAAGAGAACGCCTGTTTGATCGTATTACCATCCATTTCAGCTTCTATCCTAAGATGGCCTTCGATTCGAGTGATGGGATCGACGACCAATCGGTCATTATTTGATGTCTTGTCCATATGCTTTGCCTATTGTGTCTTATGCGTTTTTACCGGCGTGCTTCTGTCCACCTTTACCCGGTTTAGATTTGTATCGTTCCCATGGAAAAAGGGCTTGGTAAAAACTGCCTTTATCCCAGAAGTCGGGCTCAGAGCAGCCAAGACACGGGTGCCCAGATTCAATAGGAAAACTGGTGCCTTGATTCCACTTAACGGTTGCACACGCATTAAAAGTTTCAGGCCCTTTGCAACCCAGCTCAAACAGACACCAGCCCTTCTTAGCCCCCTCGTCATCAAACGATTTTGCAAATTTACGTTGTTCAAAAAACGGACGCCGGTAACATCGGTCGTGAATGGTTTCACCAAAAAAGGCGAGTGGTCGTTGCAGTGCATCAAGGTCAGGAAAACGCTTAAATGTGAGGTAGTGAACCAACACTGCTGTTATCGCGATAGGCAGTGGTGGGCATCCTGAAATATTGACGATTGGTTTATCAGTAATGATGTCGCTGACTGCAACAGCGCCCGTCGGATTTGGGTTAGCTTTGGGGATCCCGCCAAAAGATGCGCAGGTACCAATGGCAATAATACCCGCAGCCTCTTTGGCCGATTCACGCAACATATCAACATTACTCATTCCACTGATCGTTGAGTAACCGGGATTCCCCATCGGAACCGAACCATCGACCAACAGCAAATATTGTCCCTTGTGCGCTTCCATTGCAGCGCGTCGTGCCTCCTCTGCTTGCTCTCCAGCGGCAGCCATTATTGTATGTTGATAATCCAATGAAATGTGATCGAAGATAAGGCTTTCCAGAGTGGGGGCATGAGAGCGTAAAATCGCCTCGGTGCACCCAGTACATTCTTGAAAGGGCAACCAAATAACAGAAGGTCGTTTTGCATTCCCCAGTGCATTGGCGAGGTCGGCAACCGCACTTTGAGGTAAGGCGAGCAATGATGCTGTCGTAGCGCAGAACTTTAGAAATGTGCGTCTGGATATACCTGACGCTTGTAACTGCGCATTTAGTGTGGGTAGAGACATTTTAATCCTCCTCAGCCGCGTCATTCGTCGATGTATCAGACATTGATTGAATGTCTGATACGATATTATTGAGCGATAACACCATATCTTCTGGTTGAGATTTTATGAGCGGTGGACAGTCACAGATATGCACATATTTGCCCATGATCTCGGCTTCCTCGTTGTAATGCGTTTCAAGCCAGACGCCGGTATATCGTGATTCGATTACCACTGTGTCACCCAGTGCCTGAATATCTGCTTTCACTTCTCCATGACCCAGAAAAGTCTCCAACTGTGATTCTTCACTTGCACTCAATGGCAATCGCCGCAGGTCTATCGTGGTTTCTTCTTGCTGCGCAAGTAACTGGGATAAGGCATGACGAATCTGATGCAAAAGCGGGATCACATTGCCCGTAGTGTCAGCATTAGATGTTATAAAAATGAGTTCTTCGTTCATCGTGACTCCTTTTCAATCGCTGGAGTATTGGCGTGAAAATTATCGGTAGAAAGACACGCACACGCGATATCCATGATGGAAGAGAGCGCGACACTGACTTTTGGACTTAAGGACGTCCCCCACTCGATTGTTTCAGGCTCTACGCCAATTAACGTCACTTCAGTCGGTTTTGAGAACAATGTTTGGCTGGTTAATAAGGTATCGCGTAACGTAATTTGGTGAACAGAGTGCGCCGTTGCCTGTTCAAATTGCTGCGCGATTTCATCATCTTTGAAGACTTTAACCGTGCCAGCTGGACATCGCATATAGGCGGCATCTATGACAATGGTATGATCTGAATTTGACACCCATTCTAATAATTCGTAGCTCAGTGTCCCAGCATCAATGCACGACACATTTGAATAGTCTTCAAACATGGGCTGTAAGGCTTGGATAGCATGTATACCAACGCCATCATCACGCTGTAAAATGTTTCCTACCCCTATTATGGTATATTGCTTAACCTTGTTTGCGACGCGAACTGCTGGCGTACATGTTTTTGCGGATTGCATTAGCCTCTGTCCTCTATTAACTGTGCGGTGCTGGTATTGACCAGCCAATCACAAAGGATAAGGAAACAACAATCGCGCAAAGACCAAGCAATTGAAGCGATTTGAAGCGTTGTTCTTTGGGCCGCAGTAGTACGAGCTTGAATGCGATGAGTGTTTGTATAAGGTAATAAAGTGCAAATCCCTTTGACGCGAGATTAATGATTTCAAATACGTTGGATGACCAAACTAATATGCCGGCAATCGCGATGACAAGAACATAATAAAACTGAGGAGATATAGATAAATGGAAGAGCTCTTTTAGCAAACCACCGCCACCTATGGTATCGGCTAATGCGGCACTTAACTGGCTTGCCGTCGCGGCCACAAGTAATAATATCGGCAATACCCAAATGGCTTGACCCAGGGTATAACTAATGGTTGTTTCATTCAGTTCGGTTATCGGAAAATCGAGAAAAATGGGACAGGTTAAACCAATAAAAACAACGTAAAGGAAAATGGCAATCCACTGGGCATATCGTCCCGCTTTAATACGCTGCTCTGCATTATAGCTATTGCCCATAAAACGCGTGGTTTCGAACCCTTGTGTCACCATGAGCATACCGGCAAGCATGCTAAGGGTTTCAAAATGGCTGAGGGATTGTATCGCCTCATGTTTAAACCACGCACTTTTTACTTGTATATCGTAAGTTGCTAGTGCTGTTAGTACACCAATAATAATCGCCAACTTAATTGTGACTGCGAATAACTCGATGGTTTCCAATCCTCTTGCACCACGAAGCCAAGCGACCAACATAATAATGACAAGCAGCCCACTGGTAAACAATTTGATGAGCGTTGTATCGTCAATAGCAAAGCGGTCAAAGACAAACGCGGCAAACAAGCTAATGTAAAACGCCACAGAAATTGCGTATGCAGCACCGAGGGCCCATTGACTGGCTTTCTCAAGCGTTGCGATACTGCCGTGTGAATTGCGAGCAAGCTCAGGCTCTGCATGACGTATATTGAAGCGAATGACTGAACCCAACAAATATGCCAGAGTCGACAATAAAATAATGCCCAGTAGCGCCCATTTACCCATTACCGAATGCAGCAGTGGTGCAATGATCAAAAAGCCACTGCCAATAATTGAAGCCAGCGGTGTTACTGTCGCTCGCCATTGGACAGATTGTCGTAGGCGAGGCAGAAACAATACTATTGCTACCAACAGTGAGGTTGCCAGCGCAATGGAATTTGTGATCACAGTTTCTCCCCCTTAATGATGCTTGTACCAGCCGGCACGCTTAATATCGTTCCAGGAAGTCGATTGATGACAGGCATAACACGCCTCCACTTTGGCTTTTGGCTCGCCAGCGACTTTGGCGGAAATCATTTTAAAATGTTGCATGTAGTGACTGGGCGGCGCTTCATGACATTGATTGCAATCACGAGATTGACTCGAGGGGTGAATAAACGTCGGCAGTGACCACTTGTCTGTACTGTGGCATTGCACGCAATCCTCTCCGAACAACGTGAAGTGGCGATCATCGTTGCTGTGGCACTGTGAACAATTCAATAATGCTTCTTTATCACTGACGTCGGGATGCACAAATAGGGGATCAGCCGTTTGCTTATTCGCTAGAACATTTTCTAAAAAAGCCATCGTGGCTGCGCCTTCGTCAAATGGCACGTTTGGGTTGGGGAGCATATTGAACCCAATATCGACCAATGCAATATGGTTCATCAGTGAAATCCTAGCATCCTCACCTTGATGCTCAGTATGACAACTAGCACATTCTGTTATGTCGGCGTGAAACGCAGTAGGTTGACGCGCGACGATATGGGTATCATTTGCATGACAGGCGACACACTTGTCGCGCTCAACGCCTTCTACTGGCGTGTGACAACTCAAGCAGTCATCCGCCAAAAACGCATGCGCTTTGCTCAGTGAACCAGGCTCTACCATTTGTTCCCATGGAATTTTTGAAAGATCCTCTGGTGTGTGAAAAAAATGGCTAACACCAAAGCCCGCTGCGACTAAGCCCAGAATGACTATTATCCACTTGATCATAACCAGCGTAGTCCAAAGTAAACTTCACTGAAAATGTGAAAGAACAATACGCCATAGAGCGTTATCGAAATCACGATATGAAATTTCAACCAACGAGCAAACCAAGTTTTCGCAGTGTCGTGAATCAGAATGCTGTATTCAACATCAGAAATGGCATCGATAATAGATAGAACCTTACTCTCTTGTCGAAACAGCTTACTTTGCGCTGAAGTAGGTACACTTAAAGCAATGTATGGAATGTGTCTCGCTGATGTTTGGGCGAAAGTCGAATATCTTACGTCGCAGACCGCGTCTTTTAGAGATTGTTTGGCGCTTGAAAGTGCACCTTGGAGTTCGGTCACTTGACGCTTTTTCTCTTTCACATTTGAGGAAATAAGTCCTAGTACATACCGACCAACAAACCCACTGATCACAACGACCATCATAAAGATGATGATGGAGACTCCAGTAGCACTATCAAAACGATGGGCGCTATGGATGAGTGCAAGAATAGGTCCCAATACTCCAGCATAAATATGAATGCGCAGTAGCGTAGGCATGGCTATTTGCTTGGTCACGACTTTCTTAAGTGCTTTGTTGCGTTTAATGATCATGTAAAGCAACGGAATAAACATCAATACCAGCGCAGTCAAACCAACGACAAATCCAGCAAAGCTGCCAGGGAATGCTGGGTCACGGTGCCACACAAACCCTAGCCAAAGTAAGATCATTAAGACCACCAAGCTGCCTACAATGGTTCGTTCTTGACTATTCACTATGCTTCCACCTCCACATCAGTTTTAGGGATGGCTTGACAGGCTAAAATATAACCACTGACCCTATCTTCTGGCTCCAACCCATCATCAACCTCCATATCAACATCGCCGCGCAGTAATTTCACTTTGCAACTGCCGCAAGAGCCTGCCCGGCACGAATTCTCAATATCAACATCAAGTCCATCAGCAACGTCCAATACGGTTTCATCTGTGCCGGCTTGTGCCTGTGCATTTGATAAACTAAATCGCACTTGGCGCGTATTGTTTACAGGCGTGTTTGGGGCGACCTCCGTTTTAGTGGCCGTTTTCTTCGGACTCGCACCACCGAAAGCTTCTGTTTTAATATTCGCTTCAGGCATACCCAATTCAGATAAAATATCCTTGGTTGCATCCATCATTGCCGGCGGCCCACAAATGTGTGCTGTTTTTAATGCTATGTCCGGCACGAATTCATTTATCAATGCCGATGAAAAACGCCCCTGAGGTCCCATCCAAGATGTGCCATCCGCCTGTGTCATACTGACGAGTACTTTCAACCTTGGGTGACGTGCTTGTAGATATTTTAATTCCTGTTCAAAAATAAAATCGTTAGACGTTCGCGTACAAAACAGAAAATAAATGTCACCGTCCCAGCACGTCGTGGTTAAATAACGTACCGCGCTCATCATGGGCGTGATCCCAACCCCCCCTGAAATCAATACAACGCTACTTGCATCTTGACCATTGAAGTAAAACTTGCCGCCAGGCGCTTTAATTGAAAGCGTATCTCCCACATTTACGACGTCATGCATATGACGAGAAACAACACCGAATTCCTCGCGTTTGATGGTGACTTCAAAGTAATACTGCTCAGTGGGTGATGATGCGATGGTGTAAGACCGTTTCACCGGTTTTTCAACACCATCAATCGTGAGCGTAAAAGTCACAAATTGTCCAGGTTCAAAACTAAATGGGATGACTTGACCATCGGCGCTGGCAAGTCGAAACGTTTTAACATCATGGGTCTCATGAAAAATACCGGTGACTTGCATACTGCCACTATAGACACCTTTACGCGGTGACATAGTCGTAGAAGGTAATACATGCGCTGTAGCGGGTATTAAAACAGCGTCAGTCCCTACAGGTGCGTTAGTAGGTATCTCGTTAGGTGATGTTTGCTTAGTGGGCGCAGAAGCGCTTGCGGTCTCAGTGGACCTAAGCTCTTCTAGCAATGCGGCAGCTCTGCGCATTTTAAATCCATAAACATACACCATGACGACAGTGAAGATCAGCAGAACAAGCATCACTGCAGTATGAAACGGCGTCATGCCAAATAGTGTTGAGGAATCATTCACTGGTGAACTGGGTAGCAAATTCATTTGCGATTTAAACCAGGTTAATGCCACTCTTCTGGGATCTTGCCCATCTTGTATTGCCCGTTTTGCCGCAAGACCACTATCAAAATGCGCGATCCCTTCTTTAACGGTCTCAACAGCTACTTGCATTTGGGTATAGTCATCAACGGCTGCGGCACGGGCGAGCGATTCAAACCCGGTAGTCAGTTGTTCACTTCCTTGTTGCATACGCGCCGACGCTTTGCCTAAGATACTATCTCTTTGTTCCGGCGTGGTTGATTGCATCCGCATTAAAGTTGGATAGAGATCTTTAGGTTTAGGCGCTCCCATTTTCTCCATCATTTTATCCATGCCTTTTGCCATACCTGGCCCCATCATTGCGTTGGCATTGCCCGGCTGACCTTTAACTTGGTTGGCTAAAGGCGGAGAATCTGTGCTTGCCGCAACAATCGGCCCATTCGCTGCCTCAGGATGATGACTGGCATGCTCACTATCCTCAGTCTGTTGCTGTGCGTGCGCATTTATAATCACGAAAAAAAGAACGACGTTTAGAATGACACAATAGCGGTGAATGATTGATGCGCGTTTACTCCCCCTAGTCATGACGCATCCTTTTGTTCAGCCGCCCATAGCGCATTTATTTTCGCAATCTGCGGGGGTGTTAATACTGAGACGGCTTTCCCCACCGAAGCAATAAACTGTAGGCGTAGGGTGCTGTTTATGGCCTCTATTTCACTAATGGTGTCTTTAATATTGTCGTATTGAGGCAATCCTTGGGCTGTCAATTCCCACAATAATGCCTCTAATGCACTACGCTGCTGCGCAAGGCTTTTTTGGGAAGACTCCCACTCAGATTGAATCGATAACAACGTTTGATACTGCGTATCTGTTAGTTCTAATGTTGTTGTGTGGTTTAAGAAAAAGGCTTGTTCACCAAGGTGGTAAATATGAGGTGCACTACTCGCACCTGGCAAGCTTATCGTTGATGAAGGTTTGGATATCTCCGGTGTATTTTGTTCAGGAGGCATACCCATCATCGAACTATTTTTCATCATCATCTTACACATCATCCCCATGCAAGACTTTCCGTTCATTGTCATCTTCTTTTTCCCTTTTCCCATGCCCATCTTCATCTTGCTCGTCGCTTTGGGGGGCGTAGATGATTCGTTGAGTTGAGGGCTGGCATCGCTTTGTTTAACGCCGATATTGCTTTTTGATCGCGCTGCCAGTGAGTTGTCTAATGAGCGCAAAGCTGATTGGATCTTTGCAAAGTCAGCCGGTGCTAACTCGGGCGCAGTGTCTGAAGATTGTGTTTCTTGAGATTTTTCTTTCGAACTAGTTTGTTGTGTTACCGCTGAACACGCGGTTGTGAATAAGACACTAGATAATACCAGACTCACAATAGCCGCTAAACGGTAGGTTTGGTGACACTCTCTAATCTTCACAACGGCATGCTCCTATTCAAAAATATCGATTAAAACCCACGATCAAACTCGACCATGTCATAACGTGCAAGTTCGCCATCAAGTACAATAGCCTCTGCAAAATGCTCATCCTTCGTCTTACCTAATCGAATTTTGCCCACGAATTCGCGCGAGTAGCCGTCTTCCCCTTCAGAAATTGCTGTCGCATCAAAAACGGTGCGATAAACATTAAAGACTTGATGTTCTTTGAGACCATCGGTGTCAGAGACACACACCACTACTTGTTTATCATCGACGGTAACAACCTGCCCACTCATGATGTAGTCATGGTATACCTGGCTTGCACAGCCCCCTAGTAGCCCAACAGACAAGACTGCAATTGATAAAAGCTTGATTAATTTGTTCATGTAAAACTCCCGCGATTATTAAAAGAAAAGAGGCAGTCGCTTTTCCAGCCTCATAACGCATTGATTAGTTCTTTTTATGCTTGTGTATTGGCTTCGCTTTTTCAGCCGTATGTCCCATCATTTGCCCCATCATGTCTTCCATCATGGCCATACGCTGTTCCATCATTTTCATTTTCTCATCGGTCGACATATCACTGTGTTTATGCTCCATGCCCATGCCGCCTTTCATTCCTTTTCCATCTTTCATTCCCATCGAATCTTTGCCTTCCATCATGCCCATCATGTCTTGCATCTTTTGGGCATGCTCATGCAACATGGCTTCACGCTTTTCAGGATCAGATTCACTTTTTACTGCATCTAAAACTGCTTGCATTTCTTCCATATGTGTTTGCATTTTCTTCATCATCTGACCGTCCATCATCGGCATGTCAGATTTATCAGTGTGTTGATGCGCGTAAGAAGTCGCAATTGGCGCAGCGACAAGGGCGCTGGCCAGTAATAATGACGTTAATGTTTTCATAATTTTTCCTTTAATTGTGCTCACATGAGCGGTTTAGGTTTGAAATAGACGACTTGTCACCTTAATCCTATGTCTTAGACTCAGGTCAAGGTGCTATTTGGGCGATAAAAATTCGGCCAAAACCTCAAGCTCTTCATCTGTTATAGGCATTTGTGGCATTGCAGATTAGTGCTATCGTAATTTTTTGCACCCGATTTATCCTTTGCTTTTGATGAAATCCATCCTATAAATCACACGATAAATGTAATTGATTTAGATCAATCCTTCACGACAATCGGATTACAGAATCATTACATTTCCGTAATCTAATCATCGATTTATTTATCCTTGGTTCAAAATTATCTATGCTCAAGCTGCGTCAACAGGTCTCCTCATAGCTACTTTGCAGCGGCATATGCTGAATACCAGATGCAATTTTTAATTGGGTGAGCGGATAATAAGAAATGACGAAACACAAAATTGCGGTAATTACCGGTGCAGGATCAGGGATTGGATTAGCATTGACTAATGAATTCTTATCAAGGGATCCAAATATGCTTGTTGTTGCACTGTGTCGTGATAGCTCAGGACTAGGAGCGTTCAATGAAAAATTTGAACCCCGCCTCATCATAGAACACGTTGATTTTAATAACGAAGCGGCAACGATTGAAATTCAAGAAACGCTTAGCCAATACGAACAGATTGATTACTTAGTGCATTGTGCAGGTATTGTCACACCGCTTAAACCTATTCAATCAATAGGCTACAAAGAATGGCGCACGGCACAAAGAATCAACTGCGATATCCCCTTTTTGATAACACAACTGTGCCTGGATAAGTTTAAACATAGCCGCGTACTGTATTTGACAAGCGAGCAACCCGTTAGTGCAGTGAAAGGCGCATCAGCATACTGTGTGAGTAAAACGGCTTTAAATATGGTGTGTAGTTGTTTTAGACAAGAAGTTAATGAAGATGTAGCTGTTTTTGCCACCGCAGCTCCCGGAAATGTTGATACAGCGATGCAAAAAAAAATCCGGCAAGTGCCAAGCGATGTACTGCCGATGTCGGCCTTTTTAAGAGGCTTACATGAAGAGAACAAGCTACTACCGCCGCGCCTTGTTGCACAATACCTTTGGCAATTGTTAAATCGTATAGACCCAAAGACATTTAGCAGAACAAATTGGGATTTATTGCAAAGCATTGACGAAGCGCCGCTCAACCCAATTGATACCAATAAAACTATTTCAACGAAGCCAACTGAATCTGACTCACTGTCGTTGCGAAACAAGTTAAGCGGCAGTGTCTGGGACGTTGGAAGTACAGGCTATTCAGCGCGGCGTCATGTTTTTAATCGAGCCATTTCACATTTTCCATATGCGATAGTCGTGCCTGAGTCAGACGTCGATATCATTAATACAATTGACTATGCCAATCGCCTTAATTTACAAATATCAGTTAAAGGCGGCGGCCATGGGGTAACGGGTGCGGCCGTTATTGACGGTGGCATTGTCCTTGATATGTCTGCCTTTCAAAGTATAGAACTTTGCGCAGTTGGTCAGTCAGTAAGAGTGGGCGCGGGTGTGAAAAATCATAATTTGGATCTGTTCTTATCGAAATATAAGAAAGTGATCCCATTAGGCACCTGCCCGGATGTCGGTGTTGTAGGAGCAACGTTAGGCGGCGGGATCGGTTTTTTGTCACGCAAACATGGGTTAAGTTGCGACAATGTCTTGGCGTTTAATCTGATCACAGCAGATGGTCAGCAAAGAGTTATAAACACTTTGGAACACTCTGATCTTTTTTGGGCACTACGCGGCAGTGGCGGCTCTCAATTTGGCGTTATCACCCACATAACATTTAGGCTGCACCCGGCTCCAGCTTATGTTCAAGGAGGTATCATTGAATGGCCAATTCAAAAGGCAAAGCCTATTTTAAAGCAATACAGCGATGCTGTACTGCAGGGGCCGAGAACGCAATTCTTATATGCATACATCGCTCGTTCAGCGTTACAAAATGCAAAAATATCAATTATGGGGTTTAGTGAAGACCCTGACTCCAACCTAAATAACATAGCAAAATGGGAAACGGATGCCGATATCTCTGTTACGCATAAACAATACATAGAGTGCCAGTCAAATGAATATGAACAAGGGCACGCACTTTATTGGCGCAATGGGATCATTGAAGGTGAACTTACGGAACAGTTTATTGATGCGCTTTTGCAATGCTATCAGTCTTGCCCAGACAACGCAGCGGGCATTATGCTCGATCCGTTATGTGGCGCGATCCAGGATATCGAGACCCATGAAACCGCATTTATTCATCGCGATGCCTCATTTGTATGTAGCATCACGGGTGTGACTCTGCCCGATCAAGACAATACCAAGGTTATAGACTGGGTTAATCAAACCTATGAACGATTATCCCCATTTTTTAATGGCCATGCCTACCAAAATTATGACATGGGCAACGACTGTCCATTGACCAGTTATTTCGGTCACCATGTAGAGCGTTTGATTGCTTTAAAAAAGAAATACGACCCTCAACTTAGGTTTGCAGGCTCTTTGCAGCGGGATTTACAATAAACCGTTAAGCTGGTGTAATACTTACTCAAGCGCTATGGCGATCAACCGTCAGTTGCAGTAATTAGGATATATACAGTGTTTAAATGGATGTTAGTTTTTACTCTACTTCTTCCCACCATTTGCTTTGCCGATACCGATGACTATGTTCACGCAGACTTCTATCGCGGATTAGTTGGCCTTAAAAAACAGGTTGATGAGATTAATCGAGATTTACGACTATTGGAAAATGCTACGCTTTCCAATGCAGAAGTTAATCGTCGACTTGCGCGTATTGAACAAGATATTGATGCGGTGAAAACGTTATATAATGAAGCGACACGCAATTTGGCCAACACAGTATTAACATTAACAGCCATCCTAGTTGCCGTTATTTCTGCGGTTATTGCTTGGATGAACCCACACTATTACTGATATACAAGTGCTAGAAACGCCGAGACTACTTGTAAAACAAACAACGCTCTACTTTTGTCAAAGGTCCCTTATTATCATTGTCTCACCTTCAACTTAGACTCACATAACCGAATGCGAAAGCCAATACACGCTGCCTAATGTTACAAAAAACAGAGGTTGATGTAACACATACACAGCAAGACTGTGACGTCCTAAAAACGTGATTTTAGTTGATAATTTCAGTGAAGCACAGGGATCTATACCCTTAATAAACATATGGCCAACGCCAATGCCCAGCAATACAACGCCAACCCAAGGAAATAGTGCAACATAATCGTTGGGTGATGACGGCAGCCCCAATTCCCATAAGTTAAACGGCCATTTACTTGTAACCACATTCGTTAAGAACAGTGTAATAATCCCTATCCCAATAAAACAAGCCATGACTGGATAACGTGCGAAGGGAAGGCATAGTACACTGGCCACGGCGATAAAGTGTAAAACACCAAAAAATATCCAATTACTATTGAAAAACCAATAAGTAAATAGTGATATAACGCATGCCCATACCACTATCCACATTATTCGCTTCGCAAAGGATTTCAAATCCACGCGTTGGTGATGAGCGAACACCAATGATGCACCCACACTTAAGAAAAAGAGTGATAAAATGACATACCGAAATTGTTTCCAACCAGGACCATTTGGCACATTCCAATCTACCCAGCCAAAGAACCGCAAGTCATACGCGAAGTGAAAGATCACCATTAATACAATGGCGACCGTGCGCATGATGTCTAGGGTAACGTTGCGAGTGATGGGCATACTGACGTCGCTTAATGATGCTTGTGGGGCTTTTTATCGCGGGTAGACGAATGTGAATGTATGACTTTCCATCCATTACTCGTTCGTTTAAACAAGTACGTTTGGTAGCCCTTTTTGTCAAATGTTGAGCCAGTTTTTCTTACTTCACCAGACACATTTACGGTCGTAATCGCCCATGCCATATCGTCATCAATTGTAATATCCATATCCAATATATCGATGGTGAGGCGTTTGAGTACTTCTTTCTCTGGCTCCACATGATTTTCGACGAGATCACTTAATCCTGTGTTTTGGCCGCCTGATTCAATGTATCGAGCACCTTTATGGTCGAGATAGTGTTCATAAAAAGGCCGTCCTTGGCCCGACTCCCAACCGTTTTCAATAGCAATGATAATTTCTTCAATCGTCGCTTTGTCTTCATCTGCCTGTGATGCAAAGACGCCCAGTGTAGTTGTGCTTAACATCAGGACGAGTGAGATTCGTATAAGTAACGTCATTTAAAGTTTTCCTATAAATTAAAGTGTTAATGGGACCAATGGATATGACTTATTTTCCAATGACCATTGATAAGGTTAAGTACCAGTGTTTCATTTCCTTGCTTATCAATTTGTTTACCTTTGTATGTGCCAAGGGTGTGGCTTCTGGCAATTGAGACCGCCGTATCCCCATAAACGCGAACATGATGTTCAATTGTTGTGGTTTTGACAGCCGCAGAAAATCGCATATCAGCGTGTAAATGATGTTGCCGATATTCTTCGGCACTGCGTTCTATTCGCGATCCCTCTAAAATAATGACTTCGGATGTCAATGCACTCATGACGTCATCCGCTTGGCCATTAGATAATGCTTCGTGATAAGCGAGCACACTGCGACCCGCTGCAGTATCCAAGCCACTGAAGTGAGTTGCAGAGCGCTCTATTGATTTGAGTGGCTCATGAGCAAACGTACTAAATGAAAGCAGCGCAATAGACAAAACAATCGTTAAAACGTAATTAATTTTCATATAAATCCAAAGTTAAGATTGAGGACCAAGAACAGTAGTCAAAACAGCGGTGATCAGAAAAATGCATAGTCCAATGAGCATTTCAATTTGGATCGAACGGCGCATTTCTATCGCTGCGTTACTGTGCGTTAAAAGCTTGGGGGTTGATTTTAATTTATGCCATGCGGCAAGCAGCAGGATCGCATTGACAAAGCCCAGCTTTAACAGCAGGCTTTGTCCATAGATTTGATTGAATAAATTACCTACAGAACCAACTAGCTCCCATGCTAGCAGAGTGCCGGCAAGGAGCAGCAGGCTCACCAGTCCTATAGCAAGATGACCAAATTTCCGCATCAGAGTGTATAGCGGTGTAGGCGATAGGTGTAGGCATGCTGCTGACAACGGCCAAAGAGCGCCCATCCAGCTTAGCGCGATGATCACATGCACAGCTAACGCATAACCATATGAACGTTCCAGTTGCACGGTATGCCCGGAAAGCATGAATACATATCCAATACTCCCCCACAGAATTATTGCACCAAGAAGAGTCACGATAAATTGAGGCGTTTTTTTGCGAGCGAGTTGCCAATAAAACGATCCACAAAAAGCAATGCCGACGATGAATATGCACAGCCGACTTATTGCAATAGTCCCTAAAGTAGATTGTGCAACCATACGTCGCATGACCGCATCAAACATGCCTGTGAAACCCGTTTGAGATAGCGACCCCACTTGGAAAAAGAAATCCAACGTAGTCGCGAAAACACCAACTAAACCAAACATAGCCATATACTTAATAATATGACCTTGCAGAAGCAGACGAACTTGAGATTGTTTTTCCAGACTAAATGGCACTAAAAGAAGGATAAGAAATCCGCCTAAAAGCGCCGACAGTCCTAGATAGACAGTAAGCTTCGTGGATAGGATCAATACTTCCCAAATTGCCATTTTAATCTTCCTCTTTAATGGTCTTTGTGTTGACTATGGGCTTTTTTGTCATCTTGCATGGACTTGCTTCCGTGAACCATGAAGTCAAATGAACCGTCCATTTTGTGCCCATCCTCACCAAGTAACATCCACTGTGCGGTATAGTTACCCGGCGATAACGTCGGTAAGTCGTAATTAAAGAAAGTGCTAGACTCCATCGATGGAGAAAAATTAAAGTCGACAGGCTCGCCGTTTTGAGAATTTAACGTCAATTTGGCCAAACGAACTGGCTCAGTAAAAACAACGGACAATTGTGGAGGCGATGACATTAACATCGCATTGTTTTTTGGCATGGACGTTTTCAACGATGTGTGAGCATAACTGCTTGTGCTCAAGAAAAGAGCGGTCAGTAAGAACGTTGACAATAGTGTTTTCATAAATAAACCTCGGTAGTTTTAAGTAGTAGTAAATGGTGAAAATGAATCGATTTGTATAGCATTTTCATTGACGGAGTAGCGTAATAGTAATTGGGTTACATCGTTCATCATTGCCGGAGGACCGCAGAGGAAAAACAAACACCGATGGAGGTCGCGATGTGTATCTAAAAATACGGCCAAAGGTATTTGCACGCGCCCCACCGGTCCACACCAAATTGAAGAGGCGTTTGAAACAATCGGTTGATAGGTAAAATTAGAATGTTGTGTTTCAACCGCTTTTAACCAGCAATGATTTGCCAATTCAACAGGGTGTTTGGCGCCATAAAAGAGGGTTATAGGCAGTGTCGAATGCAAGCCAAATATTAGTTCATCGATTAGAGCTTTTAGAGGTGCTATACCCGAGCCCCCACCGACCAACACAATTTCTCGTACACCAAGGTCATCAAGTAAGTTAAATCCCCCTCGAGGCGCAACTATATCAACCACCGTGCCGATGCTTAAATTACCAAGGTGAAAAGAACCGATGCCAGGTCTTTGGTTGTTAGATTGTGCCGGTTGCATTTTTATATTGAATGTAAGCACGCCACTACCATCATTTCGGTTTGCAACTGAATAATGCCTGACAGTGTTTGGATGGGAAAATGTAGCTGATTCAAAACGCGGCCAATAAGGCTGATAGCGTCTCGGTAAGTCTTTCGGAAACGCTAAAGATTGACCTTCTTTAATCGTGAATTGAACAAAACTGCCAGGCTTAAAATCCAGTGGAACACTGCCTTGATATTTAAATCTTAATTCTTTGATAAAGGGTGTAATGAATGTGTTTGAGAGCAACTCGCATGATACTGTTTTGGGGTTTGGAGACTCTACAAGCTGAACGTTGCCTTTCAAATCAGTGTTTTGCTGACAAGCTAAACGATACCCGGACAACAACCTGTCTTGAGATAAGCGGTATCGTTCTGCAACTGAAATGGCAGCCGATGGATCAAGGCGCACAATACATTGGCCGCATGTTCCCCCTCCCCCACATACTGACCCAATAGAAAGGGCGTTGTGCTGTAGACAATCCAGAAGTGATTCATTGTCCTTAGCAACGACGTTTTGGAGGTAACCTTGCTGATCTCGTACCACTAAGTCTTGCTTTCTATACGACCACCCAATGAATACTTGCTTATTTTTAACGAGGCTAACCAGCCACGTAATTCCTGAAATACTCAACAGCACAGTCAGTAACGCGAGAGCCTTGATCCACCAGTGATTAAATGAGCCGGTGTTCTGATAATCCATAAAGTGCAATAGCATCAACAAGTTTGTCCATTCCCTGTTGCTATCGACGACGCCGGCTAATTCCCCTGTCGATGCTCGGACATAAATGTGTGTCGTTTCTCTGTCTGATAAACGTACATGCCAAACCGATTGTTGCTCTTTGGGTAGATGCTCTATCGGCGGATCAACACGGCGCAAATCTTGAATAGGCGAAGTTAGCCGGAACTGATTGTTGACCAGATCACGGATATCGTTCGCTGTTAGTTCTATTTTATTTCCCTTTATCGCGTCTATTAACTCATACTCTCTTTCATTGGCATGTCTAGCATAGTGCGTCATAACCTTATAGGTCGGGTTTCCCAACAAGCTAAGCAGCTCAATAGAGAGTGCATTGGGTGAGCGTATAAGGACGTTCTCGACGGATATTAGGTTTGGCGTTAATACACTTCCTGCAATAGCGTCACTTGCGATTCTGGAGAGCGGTTTACTGTGCTCAGCCTGTCCGAGTAAAAAACCCGTAGCGAGCCAAACCATTAATTGTGAAAACACAATTAATGCAAGGTATTTGTGAATGATCCGCCAGAACATTTCAGTCAGCTGCCTTTCGCGATGACGAAAAGGAATAAGGCAGCAATAGCAAGCCTGCTAATGCGGCCAACAGCCCTATGATAGTCATGCTCACTAATAGTGTATTACTAACGTCTTCACCTTCTTGGTAATCCATAATATGGAGGCGCCATAACCAATCAAATACTTGCCAAGGGGCATGTCGAATATATTCAACCGTACCTGTGTCTTGACTGACGTAAAATGTTGGCGCAAGTGCGCCTTTAAATTCAACTCGCCATAATGGACGTCCTCGTTGCCCAACCGGACTATCCTCTTCGTTTTCACCCAGCAACGTGACACTGTCAACTTCATACGGTTGGTTTAAACGCGATATTGCGATGGCAGCGGCTCGCTTATCTGAAAGTGGCTCTATAATGTCACCAGACAAACCACTGATCAGAACTGTTTCACCGGCATGCATTAATCGATAAACAGGCTCTCCTCTCAAGGTTTCTAAGATGATTGAGGTCGCTTCAGGAAAGCGACTAAGTGCATCTTTGAAGCTAATCTCTAACCTTGATGATGACGAGAGTACAGGAGGCCCTTTTACAAAGTGATCGCCATGAATATAGTGAATATCAAACCACACCATGTAGAGTCCACTCATCGCCCACAGAAATATCTGCCCGCCGACTAACAGCATTAGAAAACGATGTAACCGACGAGCAAGGCGACGCATAACTACCAATTACTCATCGTTTTGAGCTGCTGTTTTCGCCATATTAAATAAATGGCTGGTAAAATAAGTAGCGTCAATAAAATCGCACTGACCATCCCGCCCACCATGGGCGCAGCGATACGACTCATCACTTCAGACCCCGTACCTGAGCCATAAAGTACCGGTAATAGTCCGAATATAATGGTTGCGGTCGTCATCATGACTGGCCGGACACGCAAACCCGCGCCATGCAATACGGCTTCGGTTAGCATTCCTACGGTGGGTTTGATACCGTCCATTTTGCATTTGTCGATTAACGCCTGGTACTCATGATTCAAGTACACCAGCATAATGACGCCAATCTCGACAGCGACCCCGGCCAATGCAATGAAGCCAACGCCCACTGCCACTGAAAAGTTAAACCCCTCTAAGTACATAAGCCAAATACTACCGACCATCGATAAAGGCAACGTTCCCATGATGATCGCTACTTCAATAAAATTGCGGAAGTTGAGGTATAACAAGATCACGATAATGGCTAAAGTCAATGGCACTACATAGGTTAATTTTTCTTTTGCCCGCAACATATATTCATATTGTCCCGACCACGTTATGGAGTATCCTGCAGGCAATACCAGCTCCTCACTGACGACCTGCTGCGCTGCGACGACATAAGAGCCAATGTCTACACCATCAATATCCACATACACCCAGCCATTAAGGCGTGCATTTTCACTTTTAATGCCTGGGGGACCATCTTCAATATACACATCCGCGACATCAGCCAACGCAATGCGTTTGCCTTGTGGTGTGACAATAGGCAACAATGACAATGATTCAGGTGATGAGCGATATGATTGTGGATATCGAATATTCACTGGGTAGCGCTCTAATCCTTCGACGCTTTGTGTAACATTCATTCCTCCAATCGCACTAGAAACAACTTGTTGAACGTCTGCTATGTTAAGACCATAGCGAGCGGCCCGTTCACGTTGGATATCGACTTTGACATAACGCCCGCCGGCAACGCGCTCTGAATAAACGGATGCAGTGCCCTCAACATCTGAAAGTATCGTTTCAATTTGTTGACCAATCTTTTGAATTTCCATAAGATCTGGACCTCCAATCTTGATGCCCACGGGGGTCTTAATACCGGTAGCCAACATATCAATCCGCGTTTTAATTGGCATAACCCATGCGTTCGTTAACCCCGGCAAATTAACCACAGCATCAAATTCTTTGATCAGATCCTGGGTCGTCATGCCTTCACGCCATTGATCTTGAGGTTTTAATTGTATAAACGTTTCTATCATTGTTAATGGCGCAGGATCGGTTGCCGTATCGGCTCGTCCGACCTTGCCAAACACCGTTTCGACCTCAGGAACGGTCTTGATCAGTTTATTGGTTTGTTGCAATAACTCGCGTGCTTTACCTATCGAAATACCGGCATAAGTCGTCGGCATATACATTAAGTCACCTTCATCAAGCGGCGGGATAAATTCGCTACCGATCTTATCAATTGGCCAAAGCCCAATTCCCAGTACTATAACGGCGACCAGCATGGTCAACTTGGGAAAACGTAATACCGTTTTCAGTGTTGGCATGTATAAAAACGTCAAGAACCGATTTACAGGATTCTTATGCTCCGCAAGTACTTTACCGCGCACAAAGTACCCCATCAAAACTGGCACCAAGGTGATCGCAAGCGCTGCGGAAGCGGCCATCGCATATGTTTTGGTGAATGCAAGCGGCGAGAACATCCTGCCCTCTTGCGCTTCCAGCGTAAACACTGGTACGAAACTAACGGTGATGATCAACAAACTGAAAAACAGCGCAGGTCCGACTTCAGACGCTGAATCTATGACGACCTGCCATCGATTTTCTTTCGTCAGGGGGGTTCGCTCCATATGCTTATGCATATTTTCGATCATGACAATGGCCCCATCGCTCATTGCACCAATAGCAATAGCGATCCCCCCCAAGGACATGATGTTCGCATTGATACCTTGCATATACATCACGATGATTGCCGTGATGATCCCGACAGGAATACTTATAATTGCGACCAGCGATGAACGTACATGAAATAAGAACGCGATACACACTAGGGCAACGACGATAAACTCTTCTACCAGTTTAGAGGCCAAGTTATCTACCGCCCGTTCAATCAAAGCTGAGCGATCGTAAACCGTGACGATTTCGACGCCATCCGGCAATCCTTTTTTAAGATCGTCGAGTTTAGCTTTGACTCCGTTAATGGTTGTTTGAGCATTTTCTCCAAATCGCATAACAACGATGCCGCCTACGGTTTCTCCTTCGCCATTCAGCTCAGCGATACCCCTGCGCATTTGAGGACCTAATTGCACATCCGCGATATCCCTAACCAACAGCGGCGTACCATTTTCATTCACGCCGAGAGGGATCGTTTCGATATCTTGTTTGCTTGAAATATACCCTGTCGCCCTGACCATATATTCAGCCTCAGACATTTCAATAACAGATGCGCCAACTTCTTGGTTGCCTCTTTTGATGGCCATTTGAATATGCGATAGCGGGATCCCATAAGCCCGCAGTTTTTCAGGATCAACTTTAACTTGATATTGCTTTATCATGCCGCCTAACGCAGAAACCTCAGAGACACCGGGAACGGTTTGCAGTTCGTACTTGAGGAACCAATCCTGCAGACTACGTAGTTGTGATATGTCGTTTTTGCCTGTGCGGTCAACCAATGCATACAAGTAAACCCAACCCACACCCGTTGCATCTGGGCCTAATTGTGGCCGAGCATTTTCAGGCAAATTGGGAGCAACTTGAGACAGGTATTCTAATACACGGCTTCGGGCCCAATAGAGATCCGTGCTGTCATCAAAAATGATGTAGACATATGAGTCGCCAAAGAAAGAATAACCCCTGACTGTTTTAGCGCCTGGTACCGACAACATCGCTGTGGTAAGCGGATAAGTCACTTGATCTTCAACCACCTGAGGTGCTTGTCCAGGGTAACTCGTCTTAATGATGACCTGGACATCAGATAGGTCGGGCAATGCATCAATTGGTGTATTCTTTAGCGTGAATAAACCACCGCCGATAATAATTAAGGTCGTCAGTAATACGAAGAAGCGGTTGGAAACTGACCATCGAATAATAGCAGCGATCATTCGTGTGCTCCTCCATGGTTGCTATGATCCATCGAAGCATCTTGGCTTTCAGACTGAATGCTCAGGATCCTAAAGTTGCCGTCAGTGATCTCAAACGTAAATGTAATGTCAGCACCGACCGTAAATTGGCTGATATCGATAGCGTCGCTCACGGTAAAGTCAAGAGTTGCCGCAGGCCTATCCCACTTTGGGATCGCTTCACGTGAAATATTGACTACACGAGACTGCGTATTGATGGCATTAATGGTGCCTGTCACCACTGCGCTTTGCGCTGAACTTGGTTCTGCTGATTTTACATGGATGGTTGTTACCAGATAGTCGCTATCACCGGTTTTGGTGATTTCAATATGCAAATCCATACCAGCTTCCAACTGTGATAAATCGATAGTGTCAGCAACAAAGAAATCCATTGTCATCGCGGGCCAATCCCACGCTTCAATTGCTCCGTGGTCAAGATTTAGCATTTTGTGTGAGGACATAACTGAATTAATCGTTGCTTCAGTCCATATAGTGCGTCCATTTATAGTCTGTGTATCAGCATTGTCGTCAATGATATGCACCGTCGTTACCACATACTGACCATCGTTTTCTTTACTAATTTCAATATGCGCCCCCATACCTTGCCGCAAACTCGTTAGGTCTACGTGGTTGGCGACAGTAAAATCCATTGTCATTTCTGGCCAATCCCATTCACTGATGGCGCCATGGTTCACTGTTATCATGTTATGTGAGGGCATAACATCGGTGATGGTGGCTTCGGTAAAAACCGACGACGGGAGTGCATCAGGTGCTTCCATACGTTTAAAATCTGAACTGATACTGCTTTCTGAATCGAGTAAAAAGTGTGCAGAGGTGACAATCTGATCCCCGTCGATGAGACCTGTAGTAATCTCAGTGTAGTCCTCTACCACTCGACCTACATCTACGGCAATGGACTTGAATTGCCCGTCACCGAACGCCAAGACAACACGATCTTGCGTGCCGGTTCTGATAACCGCTTCTGATGGCACAAGAACGTTGTCTGAGTCAAAGTCTGAATGTATTGTGATCTGGGCAAACATGTTCGGCTTAAGCGCGTAATCGGCATTTTTAAAGCGTAACCGAACCCGCAGCGTTCGAGTGCTCTGTTCAAGTGTGGGGTAGACGTAATCAACCTCACCCTCCCATGTTTTGCCGGGTAAAAAATCCAACGTCATTGTGACGGGAAGTCCAACAGTGACTTGCGCGGATTGCCGTTCAAAGATTTCAGCATCAACCCACACCTCATCCAACGCACCAATGGATAGGAGGGTATTGCCTGGCTTGATAAAGAATCCTTCGCGGATATTTAAATTGTCAACAAACCCGGTTTGCGGTGCCGAAAAAGTGATCGTTTGACGAACTTTTTTGCTCGATATTAAGGACTGAATCGCTTCATTTGGCATTTGCAACGCGTCTAACCGCGACCGAGCAGCATTGATCAAATCGTCGCTCCCGCGGCGCATCGCGATCAGCAGCTCTTCTTGCGCATTGACCAATTCTGGGGAATAGAGCGAATACAATGGTTCGCCTTTTTTGACATACTCTCCCGAGGCTTTCACATGCAGTGTATCTACCCAACCTTCAACGCGTGGGTGGATATGTATCAAAGTGTCTTCATTGTATTGCACATAGCCAACCGTACGAATAGGGACATGCAGCGAGCGGCGTTGAACCGATGCTGTTCTTACCCCTAAATTATTAACTACATTGGGTGATATGCTAATGGTTCCCGGACCTTCATTACCTCCCGTGCTCTCCTCATAAACGGGGACGAGATCCATTCCCATCGGAGATTTACCCGGTTCATCACGACGGTAATTGGGATCCATCGGTGCCACCCAATAGAGTGGCTGGGGTTCTGTGCTTTGCCCTGCTGCGTTAGATGGTGCATCAGAAGGAAGTAGGAATGTATATGCTAACGCAGTCATTGCACCGCCGATAACACATCCTAAAATAATGGCTTTCGTGTTATTCATTATTGTTCTCCGAATTGAGTCTTGGAAATACCTGCGGTGGTATTGAAGTAATAATTAAGTCGAATGTTTGTTCTGACGAGATCCACATCGATATCCAATGCATCAATACGCGCATTCAAATCCGCGATACGCGCGCGAGCAACTTCGGCGAAATCGCCGTCATCATTGGTGTAGGCATTCAAGGACGCATCAGCTTGTTCTTGCATTTGTGCTAATAACTCGTCGTTGTATAACGATTGCCTGTCAGTTAAACGTTCTCGCTCAGCGTATAACGACTGGATGGCAGACATCATTTCGCGCAGTGCGAGTAACTTGTCAGTCTTTATGGCTTCTGATTGATTTACGGCTGCAGAGACTTCTTTGTCTTGACGGTTTTCAGTAAAAATAGGTAAATCAAAACTAACACCGACTGACAAAAAATCAGCTCGACTTGCACCTGCCGGGGTATCATCGCGAAAAGCGTAACTGGCATTTACGCCCCATTGGGGTTTGTATTTTTCTTTAGCTAACTCAACCCCGGTTTGACTCGCTCTGATACGTTGATTAATGGATAAAATATAAGGGTGATCTGCGAGTAATTCCGCGAGCTGTTGTTGGTTTTTCCTTTTTACCATTAACAACGTGTTGTCAGTGATTTTTGCAATGGCAGGTAATGTATTAGGCAACTGCAACGCGCTAAATGCATCAAAGCCAAGTTGGCGTGCAGACTGCTGGTTTTTTAGGATCCATTCCAATAACTTACCTGTGGCGCGTTCTTCCAGTGCTTGTAGTTTTGTTAATCTGTCTTCTAACCGCGTCAATTCTAACTTTGCCCTAATGATGTCTTGCTGTCGCACGCGTCCAAGGGCGGTCGCATAATTCGCTTTGGCAATGTCACTGAGTTGCTCAAACAATGCCCTATCTTGATGGATTAGCTTAATACTCTGCTGCGCGCGATAAATTTCAAGCCAAATATCAGAGACCTGCACACGTGTGCGGGCGATGCGATCAGCACGCATTAATGGGTGCTCGGCGGCTTGCTCTCTTAATTGACGAGAACGAATATCTAACGAATCCCCTCTGGGGAACATCTGCGAAACCCCTGCCTTAAGTTGCGTCATGGGTTCTTGATCGAATGCGAATCCATCTGTTGGTAAGTTCGCCAAACCAATATTAACTACCGGGTCCGGCAAACTAGCGGCTGCCACGCTACTTGAAACAATGGCTTGCTCGCGATACTCACTGCCTACAAGCCAAGGGTCGTTGTTAATCGCGATTTCAACAGCCTGCTCCAATGTCAATACCGACTTGGTTTGACTTTGGGCGAGCCCAGTATTCAAAAGCGTCATTAGTACAATGACATGAAATGAAAAGCGTCTCATTAGAATTGCTCCTCATAGGTATTAACTTCGGCATAAGTGGTTGCGCTGCCATCGTCATTGAGTTGCAGAATAAGATAAGGACGAAATTGATCACCGACTTCCATACCAGGTGAGCCAATTGGCATAGCCGGCACACTGAGTCCGATGGCGCCTTCAGGTATATTGTCTAAAAATTGCTGAATGAATTTTGCTGGAATGTGACCTTCAAAAACAAAACCGCCTGGGGACAATGCCGTATGGCACGAACGGTAATTAGGCGCAATACCATATTTGTCTTTAATTCGAGACATTAACGTAACATTGGATACGTCTGCGTCGAACCCGTGCTCTTCAATATGGTTCACCCACTTTTGGCAACACTTACAAGAACGGCTTTTGTAGACTGTTAAGGATGTTATCGGGGATTCAGTCACTGCCTCTGAATCGTTATTAATCTGTGTTGCGTCGGTACATGCTGATAAAAACAGTGCAAACACCAAGGCTATCCACATCGAGCGATGCGTAATAATTGACATAATTACTTTCTCATTTCTATTGTTTAAATAAATGGCTTGCTACGAACATTCGACTAACAAGCGATATCATTGCCCGGATTCTAGACGGACTTATCCTGCTTAAATGAGAGAGTGTTTCGGAGGGCGCTGCAATCCACCTAAAAAGATTTGGTTTAGGTTTGGGTTAAGAGACTGAATACTCAGCGACACGCCATCGGGTGACGAATGAGCTTGACTAGAGAGAAGACCAATATGAAACATCGCCATTGGACAACAGCAATCTTGCTGACAACAATCATTCATATCATCGCTTTGTGAGTGTTTCATCATGTCATGAGCGCTTTGCATATCGTGAGATCCGAGATCCATCACCGCTGCCATTTCGTCACTGCATGGCATTTGCGCGAATACAAATGACTCACTCATTTGCACACTGAGCAATGCAATAACAATAAACATTTTAATGAAAGCGCTTTTCAAGTTCTCGTCATTCCATAGTTTTTGACAGACAGCAGTCGATGACAGCTTAATCACTGAATGAGATGTTAGCACCCTCGCCTGACAACCAGATTACCGGCACATTACAATTCGGTAATATAAACAATTGTAACCGTTCAGCAGGGCC
>NZ_PYHU01000034.1:0-3853 GCF_003989595.1 Alteromonas sp. KS69
AGTCGCTTCGCTCCAATTTTAGCCTACGTGTTATTGCCCCTAAGTTGGGCGTTAGAAGGCGTCAGCCTAAACTGCGTTTGGCTTTATAAAAATTCCAGTTCAACCGCCCTCACCTGCTGTATCAAAATCGCCCTGGCTTTTGGTGGTTTTAACTTCGCCGCATTAACTTCAAAGGTCGCGCAATAGGCGCTTTATCGCCAAGTTCTTAATTCAATTTAGCAAGCGCCATTGCACTTGGTAGCTCAAATGGCGGCTTGCTCTAGTCAAATCACCAACATTACTCCATTGGCATTTTACTTGTTTGCTTTAACAATCAATCGTATGCTGGCTTTATTAGTTTTTAGAACTTCCAAAGGTAAAGGCTCTGCTTCTAACAAAGCGCTTAAGCCACTCCCTTCGGTCGCTGGGACGCCTATACGCGGGGCGGCTTCGCCATTATGCCCCACGCATCTGCGCCCCTTAGCTTAAAGTTATGCGATAAGGATATCGATTTGAATTTTCTGGTTGTCTTAGCTAGTTCTAGATCTAACGGTAATACTGCAAAGCTATCTAAAGAGATAGCAGAAAGCCTTCACGCTCAAATTGTTGACCTTCAAGAGCTATCGATTTCGTATTTTGATTACAAAAGTCGCAATATTTCTGACGACTTCATTCCGTTAGTTGAACGCATGGTATTATCAGACTTTGTTGTATTCGCTACGCCTGTATACTGGTATTCAATGTCGGCACAGTTGAAAACCTTCTTTGATCGGTTTACTGATTTGCTCACTGTAAATAAAGAGCTTGGTCGAAAACTGCGCGGCATGCCAATATCAGTAATTGCTACAGGAACAGATGCGGAGTTGCCTTCTAGTTTTACAGGGCAATTTGAACTAATTTCTAACTACCTTGGACTGGTCTATCATGATCCTCTGTATTGTTGCTGCCCGGATGAGTTTAACCCTCAGCAACACCAGCAGGCAATTCAAGGTTTTCTTGGCAAAATCGCATAACAAACTGCTGTAGTCGCTCGCGGGCTCGCTGGGACGCAAACACATGGGCTGCGTCGCTTCGCTCCTAATTTTAGACCATGTATTTCCGCCCCTAAGCAGGGTGTTAGCTTTCAATGAAAATTAAGCATTTCAAAACAGCATTCGGTTTTTTATTCGCAACGGTCGTGGTCGCATTCTTTGCTCCAATGGCCATAGAGATGAAATTTGTGCCAATCCCTCTAGGTATCTTCGTCTGGACGTTATTGATTGTTGGTATATTGGTGCCGTTTTCAGCATTACCTATTTATCTTATTTTTACGTCATGGCTTGGATTCAACTATAAATCTGTTGTTTTGGCCGCAGTAGTCGCTGTAGTCTTGGTCTCGTCATTCTTTGTATTTCCACACATGCATGAACGCTCTGTTGTAAATGGAATAGTGTTGGCAGAAAATGGGAGTGTAACTCTTTCAGGTTATTTACATGGCTTTGAGAGACTAATTGCGTTTGCGCTGGTCGGCTTCGTTGCCGGTAACACATTCTATTTTTCAGCATCGGTAGGAAATGAAAGCTAACAAACGCATAAACTCGCTCGCGAGCTCGCTGGGACAATAACACGTAGGCTCAGTCGCTTTGCTCCAATTTTAGCCTACGTGTTATTGCCCGTTATGCGGGGCGTTATGTTTCGAGTGGATGCCAGATGAAATTTCTCTTTATATTTGTTCTTTTAGGGAGTGTAGCCTGCACGTCGTTGGATGCTGAAAAAAATGATGTGGAAAGCAATTTCTTTGTAGGCATCCAAAATGACGTTTTAGTATATGAAGGGTCGATAACCAAGTCTTCGAACTTAGCGATTTTTCAAGCATTAAAAAAATCGAAGGAAAAGCCAAAAAGACTAATTATTTCAAGTCCAGGCGGAGAAATTGGTGCAGGGATGGATCTCGGTGAGTGGATACACAGCAATAAGCTAAATATAGAAATAAAAAATCTCTGCTTATCGTCGTGTGCAAACTATGTTTTACCCGCAGCTAATATTAAATACTTACATAAAGACACAATTTTAATGTGGCACGGAAGTGCTTGGCAGAAACAGTGGGATACCACAAATTCTGACGAATCATTTTATTCTAGCTATCTACCCAAAATGAGAAAAAGAGAAGCTGCCTTTTATCGTAGAATAGGAGTCGATAATCTTATTACTGTGTACGGACATAATGAAATGACCATATGGGATAAATTAAGATCTCTTTTTGGCAATGATTTAATAGGGTGGGATTACAGCTTAGATGATTTAGAGCGATTTGGTATATCGAAAATTATTCTCATAGACAATCATTGGAATTGGCGCGAGTATCAGCCTAAAGCTCGCAATGCGATAAAACGGATTACATTAAAAAAGAATTATTCGTTTATGCTTCATAGGTTTGAAACATAAAAAAAAATTAAGTTCGCCCGCTGCGCGGGCTGGGACGCAAACACGCAGGGCGGCTTCGCCATTATGCCCCACATGTCTGCGCCCGTTATTGAAAAGTTAGGCAATATTCAGCATAAGAGTAACCTTGGAGTAGAAATATGAGTGTTAGCGATCTCTTAGCTGTTGCAGCTATATTGGTTTCAATTTTATCAGCGGTATATGCTCGCTACTCTGTCAGTGAATCTAAACGAGCAAATTCCATTGCGCTTTTAGCTGAGCGCAAACAAATCTTTAAAGATTTTTACTCTCTAAAGTCCCACATGGTAGCTTTCGGCAATAGCGCAAAAATGAAAGAAGTAGTGAAATTTAATACTTCAATGCAAGGTGCCAAGCTTCTCCTCCCACAGTCACTAGCTGATGAGTTGGATACATATTTTAAAATATGTTTTGACATGGCGAGGGTATATGAAAAGTCGAAAGGATTTATCAGTGAAATTGAGGAAGAAGCATTTGACTTGGCAGAAAAGGAAATTGAATTTGGAAATCGTTTGGAAAAGCGGTTCTCAAGTTATATTACGGCTAGTATAAATGCCTAACAAAAAAATTATGCCGTGTGCGCAAGCGCACACTGGGACGCAAAAACGTGGGCTCGCGCGAGGCGCAATTATAGCCCACGCCTTTGCGTCTCATATTTAAAAGTTAGTTATTTAGTCAGGCACCGATGAAAAATTTTATATTAACTATATTACTTGTGATGTTACCAATGGGATTATTTGCAAAGGAAAGTAAGGAACAGAAATTTTGGAAGTGGTTTGTTAAAAACGAGACTACTATTTTCGAGTTTGAAAAAGATCAGGAAAAAGTTTTAGATCTAATATCATCTAAATTAACTTCGTATAGGGACGATGTTACATATGAAATTTCTCATGTTAAGAATGGTAAACGAGAATTTATCATAAGTGCAGATGGGATTGCAGATGCGTTTCCTTACGTGGAGTTATTAGTCAAAAGTGCTCCCGAGCTTAAACTATTCTCAATTATTGCATTTCGCCCAAGAATAGACGGTTATGAAGAGTTCAAATTAGAATATGCTGGCAGAGAGTTTGACGTTTCAAAAGTTTGGGTGTATTCCCGTGTAGAAGATGGCTTCTTCGATTTAATTGTTTACCACCCTGATTTCAACGAGCAAGAATCTAATATATTTATTTCAGGCTCATATATATTACTTGATATGGCTTTAGGCGAATATGATGTGGTAAAGAATATTCGCTATATTGATCATCAAGAGCTACCTGAAAATCCTGTAGAGCTAGGTTTAAAACCTTTCGCAGATCTCAGAAAAGTATTTGATGAGTATAAAATGACTAACAAGCCACTAAAGCAGGACTCGTAACAGTTGGCTCGGTTCCGCTTCGCTCCACATTTTAGCCAACAATTACTCGCCTCTTAGTGGGGCGTTAGAAGGCGTCAG